>DATHIE010000168.1:0-10769 GCA_035316905.1 Chryseolinea sp.
AAATTTTTTCATTTGAGCTTCAGGATTGAATATCCTGAAATAAGGAGCAGCGTCGCAGCCCGATCCGGCTGCCCATTGCCATCCGCCGTTGTTGGCCGCGAGGTCGTAGTCCAATAGTTTGCTGGCAAAATAAGCTTCACCCCAACGCCAGTCAACTAAAAGATGTTTGGTTAGAAAGCTTGCTGTAATCATGCGAACACGATTGTGCATAAATCCTGTTTCATTTAGTTCACGCATTCCTGCATCAACGAAAGGATATCCCGTTTGTCCATTACACCACGCTTCAAACTCCTTTGGATCGTTCTTCCACTCGATTCTGTCATAAGCCGGCTTGAATGGTTTTGTCTCCGCGTGAGGGAAGTGCCATAAGATCGTTTGGTAGAACTCGCGCCATATGAGCTCATTCAGCCACGTTTCATTTGTCTTCACTGCGAGTTGAGCAAGTTTCCTTATACTGACCGTTCCGAATCGCAGATATACGCTTAGTCGTGACGTCCCACGAATGGATGGAAAGTCTCTTTGCGTGTCATATTTCGCGACAATCGATCGTCGTACAATACGGTCAGGGAACAGACACCCTGTTGATTGAAAGCCCAGCTGTTCCAGTGTAGGACAAGGGAGAGGTTCAACTCTTGCGAATCGATGGAAATATTTTTCAGTAGGATAGCTTTTCAAATGAAATGAAGTCAGTGTTGCCTTCCACTTCCTGCTGTAAGGAGTAAAAACGGTGTATGGCGTGTTGTCGTCTTTGACTATTTCATCGCGATCAAAGATCACCTGATCCTTAAATGTTAGAAACGGGATTCCTTTTGCTTCGAGAATTGTCTTGACAGTTTCGTCCCGTTCCCTTGCATATGGTTCGTAATCATGATTTGTGTAAACGGCTCGTGGGTTAATGTCCTTAAAAATCTCCGGGGGATTTCCATGAAAGACGAGTAGACTGCTTCCAAGATCCTCCAATTGTTGTTTTAGCAACTGAAGTGATTGATGGATGAAATCCACGCGCCGATCGGCTTTTTCCTCAAGCTTTTCCAGGATTTGTGTGTCAAAAATAAAAATTGGCTGCACCTGTGGGTTTTCACGCAGTGCATGGTAAAGTCCGGCGTTGTCTTTTAGTCTTAGATCCCGTCTGAACCAGAAAATCGTCACGCTATTCTCTATTAGGGGATTCAAAGTCAAATTCAGATATAGTCAGATCAAACATGAAACAAGAAGTGCACCACTGCAATAACTGTCTTGCTCAACAACATTAGAATTGCGAGAATGTTTTAAGATTGTTTTCTTTTTGCGCGAAACGTTCCATTGGGTTGTACCGACACCATTTCTGCTGCTTTACCTGATGCGTCTACCTCAAATTTTATGGTGAAGCCCTCCAACGTCCTTATTTTGAATTCATGTTGCTTAATAGCTACCAGTTCATATTCGGGTTGGCCGGTGACGAAAAGGAATAATGTCTTTTCACCCTTTATATAGACTTTTGCCAACTCTCCGCCAAAATCATACTCGCCGGTATAATTAGACAATATGTCGGCAACTATATCTATTCCCAAATTTCTCGTGAAGACAATATCTTTCACCGCAGGTTCGACCTTGGATTGGATCTGATCAATTTCGCCGCTCGCGTTACTACCAAAAGAAAACTTTTGTCCCCCGAAGTAACGTTCATCCGTCGCCTTAAAGACATCATAGTGATAGTGCTCTAACGGAGACTTCAAACCGTGAACGCTGATCGAAAGACCGTCTCCTTCTTTAATAACTTCAAGTACCCCGTAGGCAGGGTGCTCAAATTTTCCAACATAATTGTCAAGCGGATGTGACGGTTTTGTATCCTTGATCCGATTCGCATCTTCCTCCTTTTTGACTTTTGCCTGAACGTCTTTATTCCTGTTGCGTTCATCGAGAAGGCGTTTATTCCAATCTACTTCGGGCATCCCCAGCATACGATCCAGCACATTATTGCGCACGATCGATGTGAGGTTTGTACCGTTCATGTTTGTGAGTACCACGACACCGATGGAATCGCGAGGCATAAAACATATTGATGCGGAAAAACCATCAATGTTGCCGCCGTGATCCACTCTCACATGCCCGCGATACGACGTCACCGTCCAACCCAAACCATACATTATATAAAAGTTCTCATCATATTGAAGGGACTGTGTGTTGTTCACCATTGTGGGTGTCTGCAGCTGGCGTATTGTATTCTCTGAGAATACTTTTTTCCCATTGTATTTTCCGCCGTTAATCAACGCCTTAACCCATTTGCTCATGTCTTTGACATTTGAGTTGATGGAACCGGCGGGACCAATAGCGTCGATATTCATATAGGGTATGGAAACGACACTGTTGTTTTGTTCCGAATATCCGGTTGAAAAATCCTTTGCCTTCTGTAAGTCTTGTACTGAAAAATTGGTTGACTTCATTTCAAGGGGATCCAGTATCCGCTCGCGCGTAAACTTTTCCCATGAGATATCACTTACTTCTTCAATTAGGATTCCGGCAGCCATGAACATCAGGTTCTGATATTGATAGGCAGCCCTGAAGGGTTTGCTTGGTTCAAGGTATCGAAGACGCTCAAATAGTTCCCGTCGTGTGGCTTGTGAACCATACCATATAGCGTCGTGACGAGGCAATCCGGAACGATGACATAGCAGATCACGTGGCGTCATGTTTTCGGAAACATAATCGTCCTGAAGCTTGAAGTCCGGCATGTACTCTCGTACAGGTTTGTCCAGTTCAAGCTTTCCATCCTCTTCAAGCAAACATACGCCTGCCGCCGTAAAGGCTTTTGTACAGGATCCTATTGCAAATAAAGTTTCTTCTGTGACAGGCAGGTTTTGATCTACGTTCCTGTAACCGTAACCTTTGGAAAGAATGACTTTATCCTTATAGACAATGGCTACAGCCATCCCTTGCACCTTCCAATCTTTCATCACTCTGTCAACAAACTGATCAAAGCCCTTTAATTTTTTTTCTATGTCTTTGTCCTGCGATGAAGCTACTGAAACGAAAAGGAACAGGGGGAGGAGAAACACAATGGGACGCATGAGAGAGTTGTTTTATTTTAAATGTAGGAAGCGCGGCCCGCAAATGAAAGTAGCTTAGGTCTTCTTTTTGTAGGCATGCACGGATACATTTTCCATAAAAAAACAAAGACCTGCCAGGTTGAACCTGACAGGTCTCGTTTACCGATGCTGAAGATTTACTGTCTTACGAGCTTACCGTATGCTGAATTAGTGGATGACGTAAACCTGTAGTAATAGATGCGTTCGCGCAATCCTGATGCTGTCCAATCAAAGGTGTAGTGTTGACCTTTGGAGACAGATCCTTCATACATTGTCGTCATACGATTTCCAAACTTGTCAAGGATTTCAATTCGGACGTAATCATTTGCCGTCGCGGTCCATTCAAAGTTGAGTTTATCGGCGAACGGATTCGGGTATACATCCAGTTTAAAGGAAATCTCTTCTTCACCAACTTGCGCTGACTCCACTGTATTCTGTGCAGGCTCGTCGGCCGGTTGTGCCATAGCTACCTGAATTACCGGCAGGCTTGTCGTGACGCAAGGCTCGCTTGAAGAAGGATCGCCACCGCCCGTGTTATCCTTCACGGTACAGCTATTCGCGATGTACGTACATGATTGAGAACAACCATTCTTTGTGATTGTCAATGTAAATGTAGCTGTGCTTCCGGCTGCACCTGCGGTGTAAACAGCAACCGGTGAATTGGCACCTGAAGTGATGCTCCAGCTATTGTCCGTGCTCGTCACAGTCCACTGGTAGCTTGTACCATCTGTTACTGAAGTTGCAAGAAGATTTCCTGCGGAAGAACAGACGATCGGGGCTGTAGGTTGATTAATCAAGCATGACCAGCCTGCTGATATTGCATCGACCGTAAATTGTTTGTTTGTTACACAGCCGCCGGCATCGGTGATCGCAACTGAATATGATCCGGAGTTGAGACCGGTCAAATTTTGAGTAGTGGCACCGTTTGACCACAGGAAGCTATAAGATGGTTTACCACCGCTTACCGTAAGGTCGATTGCATATGAGCCTTCTGCGCCGCATAAAGGATTGCTAATGGCGCTTGTAACTATTATCGGCGGAGGTGCCAATATTGCGAAGTCAAGGACACGTGTACAACCAGATGCATCGGTTACGGTTACTGAATAGAAACCTGGAGGCAGACCGGTGATCGACTCGTCGGTTTCGCCGTTGGACCACGTATAAGTGTATGGAACTATGCCTTCAACTGTCAGCGTAATTGATCCAAGGTCTCCGTTACATTTCGGTTGAATAAGATCGCTGTTTACCTGAAGTGGTTTCTTGAAGATCGTATAGTTCGCCTGTACGCTACAGCCGGTGGCATCGGTTACAGTCACAGCATATTGACCTTCGACAAGACCGGTGCGGTCTTCTGCGGTAGTGCCATCGGCCCACAGAATCGAGTATGGAGGTGTACCACCAAATACTGACAGGTCAATTCCACCAGAATTATCACCAAGACAGCTTGTCGGTTTAATTATACTACTGAGGGTAAGTGAAGTATTAACTCGAAGAATATAATTCTTTTGAGTGGAACATCCCGCAGCGTCTTTGATCTTCACATTATAGTTTCCTGCGCCGACGTTCTGAATGTCTTCAGTAGTCGCACCGTTGCTCCATAAGAAGGTATAAGGAGCAATTCCACCACTTGGAGTAATGTCGATACCGCCAGTGATTTGATTGCAAGTCGTATGTTTGAGTATAGACGTCGCGCTGATCAGTGTGGAGTTCGTCAGCATAAAAGTTTTTTGTGCTGAACATCCTGTTGAATCGGTCACGGTCACTGTATGCAATCCGCTGGAAAGGTTGATTATATTCTGTTGTGTCTGGCCGTTGCTCCAGAGGAAAGTGTATCCACCACTTCCGCCGGATACGTTGAGCTCTATGGCTCCGCTAGCGGCGCCGCTACAATATGGATTGGTGATAGTTTCGCTAATCACAATCGGAGGCGACGATGAGATCGATTCACTTAACGTAAGTGTATTTCCTTTTGCATCCGTAACGGTCACAGAATAAGTACCGGGCGCGAGGTTTTGTACTTTGGATGTTGTAGCGCCATTAGACCATGAGTAAAGGATTGGTTCTGTTCCTTCCTGAATCGTAACTTCCATTTCGCCGTTATGTCCGGCCGCACAGGTTGCATTCTTTTTTTGCAGGGATGCAAGAAGAGATGAGCACGTTGTAGTATCCTGAGGAGGTGTAGTTACCGTATCCTGAGGTGGCTGAGGAGGATCAGGAATGGTGTCCTGAGGTGGCTGAGGAGGATCGGGAATGGTGTCCTGAGGTGGTAGCGGAGGTTCTGGCATCTGATGGTCGAGTGTATCGTAATCAACGCACTGACCGGCCTTGTAAGAAACAACACCTAAGTCTTTGTTACACGAATTGTCTGAACACCAGGTGAATTTTACCGTAAAGTTGTCGGCACCACGTTCACCGAATCCTGAAATATCATCGATCTTCAAACCGTAAACACCGGTAGTCGGATCTTTTCCAAAAACTGATTTCCAGTTTTCTGAATTTGAAATATTAGTAATGTTACCACATGGAACACCAATTGAGTAATGTGAAAGTCCGAAACTTTTAGTCCCATCATAAGAGACCTTGATTTCGTACTCAATACAGGTTTCGGAAACTTGTACCCCTTTTACTACTTCAGAAGAAAAGCTGTTTCCAGTGCACGACGGTTGTGGGGGCTGGGGAGGTTGAGGCGTAGTAACAGTATCCTGAGGAGGCTGAGGAGGTTGAGGGGGTGATGGATGGCCGAGCGTATCATAATCTACACACTGACCTGCTTTATAAGCGACGACGCCGAGCTCCCTGCTGCATGAATTATCTGAACACACAGTGAATTTTACAAAAAAGCTCTCGGCACCACTTCCGCCAAACCCAGATATGTTATCGATCTTTAATCCGTTAACACCAGTAGTCGGGTCTTTTCCAATTACCTGTTTCCAGCTTTCTGAATTCCAAATATTTTTAACATCACCGCAAGGAATTTCAATCGAGTAATGTGAAAGTCCGAAACTCTTCGTGCCATCATAGGATACTTTGATCTTGTATTCTGTACAGGTTTCGGAAATTTGTTTTGTGCTCACTACTTCTGAAGAAAAACTATTTCCAGCGCATGAAGGACTGTGATCTTCCGTGCATGAGGGCTTGTGATGCTCCTTGCATGAAGGTTTTTGTCCGCCATTGCCAATTGGTGGTTGAGAAGGTTGAGGAGATTCTTGACTGAGCGTATCATAATCCACACACTGACCGGCCTTGTAAGAAACGACGCCCAGGTCTTTGTTACACGAACCATCTGAACACCAGGTGAATTTTACGGTGAAGCTCTCGGCTCTGCCTCCGCCGAATCCTGAAATGTTATCGATCTTTAATCCGTAAACACCTGTAGTCGGATCCTTCCCGAATACCTGTTTCCAGTTTTCCGAATTCCAGATGTTTTTTACTGTACCGCAAGGAATTCCAATTGAGTAATGTGAAAGTCCAAAACTCCTTGTCCCGTCATAAGATACCTTGATCTCATACTGGGCGCAGGTTTCTGAAATTTGTACTTTCTTAATTACTTCTGTAGAATAACTGTTTCCAGCGCACGAGGGTTTTTGTGCCATTACCTGGAATGTTAAGAGCAAACCAATGCACCCACCCAGGAAAATCGTAAAGAATCGTTTCATACCACGTTTGGTTTAGTGGCGATGGATACGTCCTAAAGGGGGGACTTCACGTTCCGAGCTAAGAAGCGAGGTTTACAGCGACGAACGAAGACTAATAGACGCCGAAATGGAATTACATCGTTTGTAACGCTTCCGGGTGCAACGAGTTGCAGGCTGAACTCGCGTAAAGGCTAGGCGAAAAAACAGGCCTTTTACACGGCAGCAATTGTCCTCATTAAGGGATGATCTACGATGAGCCGGAACCAAACCGTGTAAATCTCAGCGTGAAGTCTAATGTCGTTTTTCAACTCACTGAGGCTCATGAATTTCCAGTCCGAAACCTCGTCCTTGTTAATAACGGGCTTACCGTCGAAGGTTCCGATGAAAACATAATCTAGCTCGTGCTCGATCAGTGTCTTATCAAGTGGTGTCTTGTAAATAAATTTGAATGCAAATTCGGGCTTAAGGTCAATTCCCATTTCATACTTCAATCGACGTCGAGCAGCATCGTGGATCGATTCATCGGGAAGCGGATGACTGCAGCACGTGTTTGTCCAAAGTCCACCGCTATGATACTTATTGTCAGCACGTCGCTGAAGCAACAACTCACCACTGGAGTTAAATAATACGACAGAAAAGGCACGATGTAAAACGCCTCGCCGATGGGCTTCCATCTTTTCCATGGTCCCGATCGCGTTATCCTGTTCGTCGACGAGAATTATTTCTTCCATCAGATCAGGTTTAGTTGATGCTTCACATACGAGCACGCAAGCAGCGTAGCCTTTTGTCTTCTTCGTATGCTGATCCTTGTATTGAATATCATTTCCGATGGGGTGTTGCGTATCTTGTTAAAGAGAGCAAGGTAATAAACGTAGGCTACATATACTCCAAAACGTGACGACCGGGGAAGTTTTTTTATTCCTTTGAACCCTTCCTCAAGATCACTCTTGATACTGCCCTCAATTTTCTTTTTGTTGTTATCGTCAAATCTTTCCATTTGAAGACCTGGAAAATAATTGCGGCCCATTCCAATAAAGTCGGCTTGCAAATCTCTCAGAAAATTAATCTTTTGGAATGCAGCGCCGAGATGCATTGCATAGTCTTTTAAATCGTCATACATCTTCTTATTGCCTTGACAAAATACCTGAAGGCACATAAGGCCAACTGCTTCCGCTGATCCCAATATATATTCGTTTAAGGAGGTCTGGTCATGTTCCATCACCGACAGATCCATCTCCATACTTTTCATGAATTGTTCAATCAATGAATGTTCAATTTCATATTTCCGAACGGTAGACTGAAAACTATTCAGAATAGGATTCAGGCTTATTCTTTCCTCTATCGCCCAGAATGCGTCTTGTTGAAATCGCTCCAGAAGTTGGCCCCTGTTGTAGTTGTGAAAGGTATCAACAATTTCGTCCGCGAGCCGAACAAACCCATAGATCGAATATATTGGATTACGCAACTCATTTGCCAGGCATCGAATGCCTATTGAAAAGGATGTGCTATAAGCATGCGTGGTGACCTCACTGCATCGAATTGAAACCTTGTCATATAATTCCTTCATACTGCGTAGTTTACAAATCCCACATGTGTTTTTATAAGCTGAGTGGCTACTACTTGTCCCGAGATGAGTGCCGGTGGAACACCGGGGCCTGGAATAGTGAGCTGTCCTGTATAAAACAGATTTTTAACCTTTTTGTTTACAATGGAAGGCCTGAGATTTGCCGTTTGTAAAAGTGTGTTGGCCATTCCGTACGCATTTCCTTTAAAAGCATTGTAGTCTGCAATGAAATCGTGATGGGCATAGCTCTTTTTAAAAATAACGTGTGGTCTGATATCCTGCCCGATAAGTTTTTCCATTCTAGTCATGACCATATCGAAATATCTCTCTCTGATCTCTTCCGTATCATCCAAGCCCGCAGCGACGGGTATCAGCACCATCAGATTTTCGCAACCAGCCGGAGCGACACCTGGATCTGTCTTCGAGGGACAAGAAACATAGAATTGCGGGGCGCTTGGCCATTGAGGATGGTCGTAAATCTCTTTGGCGTGCTTGTCGAAATCTTCATCAAAGAACAAAGTATGATGAAGAAGACCATCGACCTTCTTGTTGATCCCGATGTAAAATATCAAACTGGACGGGGCCATCACTTTTTTATTCCAATAGCTTTTGGAATAGTTTCGTTGCGCTGATTGAAGCAAGTCCTGCTCAACATGATGGTAGTCGGCTGAAGCTATGATGTAGTCAAATGGACAAAAAGTTCCATTCACCGAAAGGCCAATAGTCCGGCCCGATTCTATTTTGATTTTGTCTACACAACTGTTGAAGGAAAATTTTACACCTAATGAACTTGCCAGCGATGTTATAACGTTGACAATTCTGTTAATCCCGCCAATCGGATACCAGGTTCCCAGTGCCATCTCGGCGTAGTTCATCAAACTGTAAAGAGCGGGCGTGCTTTCGGGTCTGGCACCCAGGAATAATACTGGAAATTCTAAGAGATGAATAAGTCGTGGATCTTGGAAAAATGTTTTGATATAACTGCTTATCGACTTAAACACATGTACCCTGAAAAGAGATTTTATCAATTGTGCGTCTAACAACTCGGTGACTCTTAACCCGGGGAGGTACACGAGATTGCCAAAGCTTAATTCATATTTGAACTTTGCCTCTTCGAGGAATCGCACAAGGTGCTCACCACTTCCGCTTTCCAGCCGTTCAAATGTTTCTTTGATTTTTGCAATGCCCGCTGGCATATCCTGCTTGTCATTGATATTGAATATCATGCGATAGGAGGGATCCAATCTCACCAGATCGTAATAATCTGACGGCTTCTTATTGAAATGAGCAAAGAATTTTTCAAATACGTCGGGCATCCAATACCAGCTGGGTCCCATGTCGAAGGTGAATCCGTCCTCGGCGAAACTGCGGGCGCGGCCTCCCGGGGTTTCGTTCTTTTCAATGATCGTTACGTCGAACCCAGCAGCGGCTAAAAAGCACCCCGCCGACAAACCCGAAAATCCGGACCCGATAATTGCTACCCGGCTCATTTTGAAATGAAGATTCGGAAGTTAACTAATACCCCTGTAAATTCTTTTGAATTTCCTTTCGCGCGTGAAAGATCCGGTTCTTCACTGTTCCTAGTGGAATACCCAGAGTCTCCGCAATTTCGTGATACTTGTAACCGCTGCTATGCATTTTGAATGGCAGCATTAGCTCTTGTCGCAGATTGTTTATGTTCGTCCAAATCTCTTTGAATTCCAGATTCTCATGAGGTTTACTGAACGTATGCTCATCCTCTCTGCTCCGCAATTGGTGTTCGTTAGATTGAGTACGAAGTGCCAGCTTCCGCCTAGTCTTTCGGTAATTGTTGATGAACGTATTTCGCATGATGATGAACAGCCATCCTTTCAGGTTCGTGTTTTCTCTGAATTTGTCTCGATGAAGCAAGGCTTTCAGCATGGTATCCTGGACAAGATCACGAGATTCTTCTCTGTCTAACGTAAATCTCCTCGTAAAACTCTGAAGGGCTCCCCGCAGACCTGCAACCTGGTGGCTGAATTCGATCGTTGTCATAAAATTTAATCGGTTCGTTTTTATATACGAGTCGGATGGGCGATGCAGATTTTGAGGTTATAAAGAATTTCTGGGGAGGGTCCGTAGGATAGTCCATAGTCCATGGTCGATGGTCGATGGTTAGGCGGGTGATAGTTGATGGGTATCGTCCATGATCGATGGTAAGTTGTAGGTAGTCGATGGTGAGTTGGTTGATAGTCCATGGTCGATAGTAGGACAGTCGATAGTTGAATGGTTAATGGTTAGTGATTAATGGCTAGAGGTTGGTAGAGGGTAGAGTCCTGAATACGGTTGACCGTTTTTTGAGGTTGGTTGGGATGGACTTGTGCCCTTTGCGTATGCTCCTTTGCCTCTGCGAGACCCTGCATTTTGCTGACGATCAAGTTCATGCACTTCCGCGAAAATCAATAGAAACTTTCAATCAGCACCCACTAACCATGGACTATTGACTATGGACCATGGACTAACAATCGACTAGCATAGTTTTTT
>DATHIE010000169.1:0-2975 GCA_035316905.1 Chryseolinea sp.
TTTTTACCAGCCGGGAATCACCCAAAAAATTGGCTGGAAACTGTTCCGAGACATACTGCGGAACCAATTCTAGTTGCTTCATATATAGTTTAAAAAATTACATAGCCTAATTTACAAAAAGATGTGTGCATAGACTAGCCCTTCAGGGCGGGGTTTGATGTGATGATCGAAGCCGGGCTTTAGCCCTGAACCGTCGGGGCACGCCTGAGGCTTATAGTGTAATAGTGTGAATAGTGTGATAAAGGTGATAAAATCATTTGCCCCGTCCTTCAGGGCGGGGTTCTAATGTATCGATCGAAATCGGGCTTTAGCCCAAATCGTCGGGGCACACCAGTCGCTGTTACGCAATCCTCGGCGCTCATCGTACTGATGTTTGCACACGGCATCAAAGGATGCGCAATAGCCAAAGGCCGTGATCATGCGGCTTTATTTCATGCTCCCTGCCTTTAAGCAGTTCCACTACTTCTGGTATTTTTTCAACCTCATGCGCCGATGTAACATGATGTGCTCTTATTAAATAGAGATCCTTTCCGAATTTTGTGATGGCAATAGCTTCGATGGAACGAAAAAACGCTATGAACCGTGATTGAGCAATCTGGTTTTCCTGACTTTTTTAATACGTAGCAGCAAGTCAAATTGTTATTCTTCGGGTCCCTGATTTTTGGATGCTCGGCTTTTTTTAATGCCCCAAGTAGCGTCCGCTACATCTTCTAGCTTAGAGATGAAATTATCGACGTTCAAACCCGCGATGAAGGCGAGTGCATAAAAACCCAGATTTGTAGCATCAGACTCTTTTTGAGCTTCAAGAACAAGCAAGCCTGCTTTTAAGAAAATATAACTGACCCCGCCGCAAATTGAACTGGCAATCGGTCTTATGAGATACCACACAAGCCACTTATCTGACCATTGGTCTTTTACGCTATAGTTGAGGTACACACCACGCAAACAATAAAGTACACCTCCAATGCCTCCAATTAATATGCATTTGAGTAGTAACCGGAATACTTCGAAATTCGATAGATCATTCATGACAACAGCATAACCGGCAAAAAGTATGAGGCAGAGTACGGATACCAGGTAAACAATGGCAATAGCCAAGGAAATTCGTTTGTCCATAGATGTTAGGAATTAAGGGTTATGCCACAAGCCATTTATCAATTCATCAATTACTTGATTGGGATACCGAGAGAAATGACCTTTTTTCCTCGACACATTTTCAAAAGGAGTACTTTCAAGATTCAAGCTGCCAATGAATGCTTGAAGCAGTATGATCGTTTGTCACTCTTAACACATTACGTCTGTTTCTCCTCAAAAAACCCTAGCCAACTTTCCAGTGATTCTACTAGACGAAAAACAGACTACAAAATATGATCGATATCCGGTAATCTATTTTGCCGGATTTATCACATTACTTAATCTAAGAGAATAGCCTACCTGGAATTGAAAAAAAGGATTCTCCTTATCATCCAAATCATTGTAATAACTGATCCTGGCAAAAATTTTACTGCTGGGTGCGTCCACAGGATTCCAAAATAGTGTTGCCTGAGGACGGAAAATCCAGCGCCATTCTTCGAAACCCTCAACTTGCCTTGCTTGTTGGCGAAAGAATCGGAGCGAGAAGTCAAGTCCAAAATTTTGGGAACTCCTTAACTCAATGTACGGTTCAAAAAAGAAATACGGAAGGATAACGTTAGATGTATCGGTTTCAGTTGACAACGAAGAAGAATAGATACCACCGCCAGTGTTAATCGAAAACCAATTTGGCGATTTGCGAGGCAACCATGAACTCAAAAGATTCAGCGTAAAATCGACATTTACATTGGCCTTCTGCAACAATTCCTGCCGTGAGAAATCCTCATCCAACACAGTGGTTTCGTATTTGCTGTCAAATTTCGAAAATATTGCACGCACAGAAAAATACTTGAACAAGATAGGCGACTTTCTCCCTAGTTGGGGATATGTCTTATTTTTCTTAAACCTTACATGACTTGTGTTGGTGACAAATTTAGTGTAGGCTTCTGTTTGGGTGATTCCGTTTGGTTTGTCACCAAACAGACCAGGTAAGTCGGTGAATAAATTTAAATCTACGACGTAGTTAATTCCCACACCTCTTTTTAATTCTACTGAATCACCGACATCGCTAAGTATTGCTAACTCTTCTCTTGGATTGTAACCACGTTCGCGTTCCCATCTCAAAAAATTATTCAGAAATATCCATTCAATTTTTCCCTTGTTCAGGCAGGTCACATTTCCGCTTGTTTCATTGAATAGATTAATATTAATCGGTGAGTAGTAATTTGTAAAAGTTAGATTGTCATCAGTCACAACCTGAATGTCGAAAACTACTCCGTCCTTAATGTGCAGTTTGACTTTTTTAATGTTGACAGTCTTGGTGCTATCGGGTGTAGTTCGACCGTTTGGGCTCTTAAACACTCGAACTTTCGTTTTGAACAAAAAAAACTTTCCCACTACCTCCTGGTCGTCATCGCCGACATCTTCGTTAATTAACGTTATTAAATTCTTTAACTCCTTTTTACTCAACGTTACTGAATCGGCGTCTTGAGCAATTGTGAGGGTCTGGATCAACGTGAAAAAAGGAATTAACAGACTGCTTATTAAAAATGCGAAGTCTGAATGTTTCTTTGCAAGAATCTTGTGTCTTGTCGTCATAGCCAATGGAGTTGAGGTTAAATCTTAAAAAGACCAGAAGGCATTCGCGAATTCAGGCTTGATCCACGACGCGTCGGCGGCAGGTTGTAACACTAGCCGGTATATCGGGTCAGATCAAGCACTCTTTTTCGACTGCGCTAAGCAAGAAAGCCCATCTCTTCACCACCTTACCTTATTCAAGCAAGCATGATGAGTAGATGGGCTCTCTCATTTCTTGAATGAATGTAGAGACCCGTTCAAGTTTGTGCAATACCTAATAATGGGTAATTTTTTCGGTGAACGGTTTTTTCTATTGGAGACTCTAT
>DATHIE010000170.1:0-3815 GCA_035316905.1 Chryseolinea sp.
CGATTTGGATATCATAACCACGCATTTGAGTTCGACAAACTTGATGACCAGATTCCTTTTGACGTTATGTTGAAGGAGCTCGAGCATAAGAACGTTGGAATGGAGATGGATATTTTCTGGGTTGTTAATGCCGGTTACGATCCATTGAAGTATTTCGCTCAATATCCGGGGCGGTTCGAACAATGGCACATAAAGGATATGGATAAGGAAGACAAGAATAGGAATGCAAATGTGGGTACTGGTGCCATCGATTTTAAACCGATCTTTGCAGCGGCCAAAAAATCAGGGATGAAACGCTGGTATGTGGAGCAGGAAACTTACCCTGGAGAACCAATCGACAGTGCAGAAGCATGCGCTAAATATCTGAAGACAATTCTCTAGTATTTAAAATTTATGATTTTGAAGATGCCGGTTTTTGCCGGCATCTTTGTTTTTTGCGCTTATGTTTTCTTTCTCTGAGTAAATTCCAAATCAAAGGTTATGAGAATTTTCAATTTTATTCTTGCCCTGATGTTCCTGGCATTTGCCTTCGTGCAGATAAACGATCCTGATCCTGTACTGTGGATACTTATTTATGGCATCATGGCCACGCTGTCCATTATGGCCATCTTCCAATATTACCCTAGGAAATTCATTATTGGCGTTCTTGTCTTGTATCTGGCCTATGGCCTCTACACTTTAATTTATCACCCCGGCGTCCTCGAGTGGCTGCAAAGCAAAAACAAATCCGACATATTTGATGACGTGAAAAAAATGGAGAATCTCTACATTGAAGAATCCCGGGAGTTTTTGGGGCTGTTTATCTGCATCGCTGTACTGATTTTCTTTCTCGTACGTTCATCAAAAAAATGAGTCGACTAAGCCTAAGAGCTTTATCAATAGCGAGTTATCACGTCCAAATTTCCTCAAGCCTTTCTTCACCCATATAAAAATTCAAAATCGTCTTAACTTTTTACTCAAGTAAAACTTTAACGACGAAAGTCTTTAAGTTCATGCATAAGTCATGACCAAAGTCGCGTATACTTTGTAATGACTTCGCTACTTTGGGTAGCCCGAGAAACTGTACCCTCCCTATGAGAAAGTTCTATGGTATACACATACCGTGTATACTGCTATGTGTAATTTTCAGCCCGTCTTTCCTCCGTAACATCAGAATCCGTAGGCAGCAGCTCTCTTGCCTTCTCTTCTTATTGTTGATTTTTTCAAACAGCTCCGCGCAGACTCCTCCCAGTGGTTTTGCTTCGATGACCATATCTAACCAATGGAACGAAGCCGTCGGTTTGACCTTTAGCGAAGATGGTACTGAGATGTTTGTTTGGGAACGGGGTGGTAGGGCATGGGTCGTAAAGAATAATCAGAAGCAACTCCTTATCGATATCTCTGAAGAAGTCGCAGCCTATCGGGATCACGGAATGCTTGGGTTTGCCTTGCATCCACACTTTAGCCAAAACGGATACTTTTATTTGTTCTACCTGGTCGACCGGCATCACCTGATCAATTATGGAACACCGGCATACAATCCGAATACGAATCAGGAATTTGCAGCGACAATTGGCAGGCTCACCCGTTACACCGCTATCAAGACGGCGTCTGGCTATGCCGTGGATCATGGCAGCAGAAAAATTCTCATCGGAGCAACAAAATCAACGGGAGTTCCCTCGACTAACACCAGTCACGTCACAGGTACAATACTATTTGGCACCGATGGGACGTTGTTGGTCGGCACTGGCGATGGGGCAGGTCCGTATCACGACCTGGGTAGTGGATCAAATGGCTTTTATGCGCAGGCATTAGCTGACGGGATTATTACTGAAGTCGAAAATGTTGGTGTCTTTCGCTCGCAGTTACTCGACTGTCACAGCGGCAAAATTCTTCGAATAGATCCTGAAACGGGGGAGGGCGTACCAAGCAATCCTTTTTATGACCCCGCAAGACCGTCCGCCCCGATTTCTAAAGTTTATGCGCTTGGTATCAGGCAGCCGTTCAAAATCACAATAAAACCTGGAACCGGCAGTCATAATCCGGCCGATGGAAATCCGGGGACATTATACATGGGAGATGTTGGATTTAATACATGGGAGGAAATCAATGTCATTGACAGACCAGGTCTAAACCTTGGATGGCCCATTTTTGAAGGACTGGAACCTTCGACGATGGCACCACTTCTTGTTGCTAATAAAGCGGCGCCAAATCCTCTTTATCAAACCAATGGCTGCACACAACAATATTTCAATTTCCAGGATCTGCTAAAACAAACAACCGCGAGTGGCCAGGTGAGTTTCAATAATCCCTGTGATCCTGGGCAAGGTATTCCTTCATCCATTAAAACGTTTATACACCATCGGCCAATTATCGATTGGATACATGGAGGAACTCTTCTGTCGCGAACGGGTATTTTTAATGGTGAATTAGCGGGTGTGATCAACATCGGCGCCGCGGGATCACCTGTCGCCGGTCCGCAGTTTTCCGGCACTGCCGCAGTAGGGGGAGTATTTTATCCTCATAGTGACTTTCCTCCGGAATACCAAAATGAGTATTTTTTTGGCGACTACTCTTATGGCTGGCTGCGCAATATCGACATGGATGAAAACAACAAACCTGTTCAGGTCCGTAACTTCATTAACAGTGGCGCCATTGTGGTTGGAATGGCAGTTCATCCAACCGAGGGTGGACTTTATTATGTCAACTTCCCTTCAGAGATCCGGAAGGTATATTACTCCAGCAATCAGCCGCCTGTAGCTGCTGCTTCCGTTGACAATACCTTTGGAGCATCTCCGCTTATCGCACATTTTACAGGTAGCAATTCGGACGACCCTGAAGATCAACCCCTTATTTACGAATGGAATTTCGGTGACGGCACACCACTAAGTACTGTGGCTAATCCCACACATACATTCACCGCGCCGAACAATAATCCTATCAAATACACGATAACATTGAAGGTTACGGACAATTTAGGGGCTTCGGATCAGACCACTCTTTCCGTTTCCCTCAACAACACGCCGCCGCAAGTCACGATCGACAGTCCCGCGGATGGCACATTATATCCGTTAACCCAGGAAACAACGTATCCCCTGCAGGCAACGGTAACCGACAACGAGCATGCATTAAATACCCTTACTTTCGAATGGCAAACATTTTTGCATCACAACAACCATGAGCATCCTGATCCGATTGTAACGACACAAACGTCAAGCCTAAAGGTTGACCCGCTGGGGTGTGACGGCCAGACGTACTACTATCGCGTTGTGCTTAAGGTCACAGACCCGGCAGGCGCATCCACGATCCGGGAAGTAAAGCTGTATCCAGATTGTGGAAATATTCCATTGGTTACGCCTGTAATTACCTGGTCGCCGCCAGCGTCGGTACCCGTTGGAACGGTATTGAGTGCTACGCATCTGAATGCGACAGCGACCCATAACGGTGGTCCGGTAGCGGGGACATTCGTATATACTCCGCCATCAGGGACGGTATTAGCATTGGGCAACGGACAACAATTGTCAGTAACATTTACACCGGGCAATACCAGCCTGTATAATCCTGCAAGTAAAACGGTGGCCATCGATGTGGTAGAGGTTTCATTGGTGACGCCTGTAATCACGTGGGCGACACCGGCCGCAATCACAGTAGGCACTGCGCTGAGTGCGACACAACTGAATGCGACAGCGAGTTACAACGGTAGCCCTGTAGCAGGGACGTTTGTGTATACTCCTGGAGTTGGTACAGTTCTGGGTTTGGGGAACGCACAGCAATTATCAGTAAGTTTTACACCGACCAATACGTTATTGTATAATTCGGCAAGTGCGAGCGTATTG
>DATHIE010000171.1:0-2617 GCA_035316905.1 Chryseolinea sp.
AACGATACCACGCATTGGCTTGGTCTTGATACCCCAGATCTTGTTCAGGCTGGACTGCAGCGAAGCAAACACGGTCGTTGCACTGAAGATCAGGGTTATAATCCCAACGGTTTTCGCAAAAGCGCCGGTTGAGTCGAGTGTTGCGTTTGAAATTATCTCAGTAATTTCTTCTTCACTGTTCATACCAATAAGGTTCTCTACCTGGTTTATCAATTCCTCCTGCACGACATTTCGCTCGTAGAACGTTGTTCCTATCGATAATGCAATGATCAGGATCGCAGGCATTGAAAAAATTGTATAGAAGGCGATCGACGACGCGTATGACATGGAGTCGTCTTCATAAAAGTTGACCACCGTCTTTTTCAAAATTGTCCACGCCGTTAACAAAAATCGTTTCATGCCCTAATAGTTACAATAAATGGTCCCTTCGCTGAAACGATCTGATCGGATCAAACTTCGGGGTTATGTAGAATCCTGCGTCGTTACAGTGTGGAGATTCTTGCACAGGAAAACGGAGCTGTGCGACCTTTACGCCCTTATGGATGCATTTTACTTGGCATGGAAATTAGCTCTAATAGGTAAATCGTCTTAAGACATGACCGGGGAACACAAACCATTTTATCAGCGCCTAAGCCTGACATTACTTTCGCTTGGAATTCTTGCTGCCGCAATAGTATTGGGAAAAGAAGTCCTGCTTCCAATCCTGTTCGCCGTTCTTCTTTCAATGATGCTATTACCGATAGCAAACTATCTGGCGGGAAAAGGGTTTCACCGGATACTCTCTATAGGGCTTCCAGTCCTTCTAACTCTCATTGTATTTGGCGGCTTGGTTTATTTTCTCTCCGCACAGATCATAAACTTCCTGGATGATGCACCCGAACTGAACAAGAAACTTTCTGAGGTAGGATCAGCAACTCAAAAGTGGATCAACCAGAATATCCACATCACGGTACGCAAACAAAACGAGTACATAAAGGAAACCGTTGAAGGCATCAAAGATAACAGCCCCAAACTAGTTGGTTTCACGTTTGGGTCCCTCACCGGTATCCTGACATACATTATCCTGCTTCCGATTTATACCTTCCTTATGCTATACTACCGGACTCATATAAAAAAATTTTTGGTAGGGGTATTCAAGAACGGTTCCGAAGAAAAGGTGAACGAAGTATTGGAGGAGTCGAGTACTGTAGCGCAGCAATACTTGACAGGGTTGATGATAGAGACAGGGATTGTATTCACATTGAATACAATCGGATTTCTGTTGCTAGGGATCAAGTATGCGATTTTTCTTGCCCTATTCGCAGCATTGCTTAACCTCATACCATATGTTGGAATGCTCGTGGCAAATGTGTTTTGTATGATGGTGACTCTTGCCACAGCAGAAGATGCGACGACAGTTGCCTGGGTAGGAGCTATTTTGGCAGGGGTGCAACTCATCGACAACCATCTCCTTATGCCCTTGATAGTTGGGAACAAGGTCAGGATAAACGCCTTGGTAACGATCGTGGGTGTGCTGATTGGAGGTCTGCTTTGCGGTATTCCCGGAATGTTCCTTGCTATTCCGACACTGGCAGTGCTCAAAGTGATCTTCGATAAAGTTCCCGACCTCAACCCATGGGGTGAACTCCTCGGCGACATAGCTCCGCAAGAGACCCAGGTGACAAAAAGAGCCAGACTTGCAATTTCGAAAGTGAAAGGAAGACCGAAACCTGTAAAAGTATAACGAACCATAATAAACCATACAAAAATGAAAACATCAAAAGTAATTTTAGGCATGGCCGCAGCTGCAGCAGCTGGTGTTGCCATCGGAATGCTGATTGCACCTGAAAAGGGCGAAGAAATGCAGAAGAAAATCACTGACGGAGCGCGCACCTGGTTGTCAGAGCTAATGGCGCTGCTAGGTACGGCTAAAAATGTAGCTGAAGAAAAAAAGAATGGCGCTGAACCTCAGCTTGAAGCGTCTAATGCAAATAACGAAAGAATGTAATATGGAAGCTGATGCTGAAAGACAAGATAGTCTGGTTGACGCGGCCGGCGATCTTATAGAAACTTACCGCGACCTTCTCACGGTACGAATTGTTGAACACACTTCGATGGGAGCCTCTATCAGTATAGTAGGTATAATATCGCTCGTCATCATCGTTTTTGTTCTATTATTCGCCGGCTTTGGTGCGGCGTGGTGGATTGGTGATACTATGAACAATATGAAGGCTGGCTTCTTTATAGTCGGCGGTTTCTACACGCTTGTATTGATAATCGTGCTTGCTACTGCCAAGTCTTTTCTCATACCTAGCCTTCGCAACATGATAATAAAGAATATCTATGAACAGGATTAAAAATTATAACGATCTGGTGGCGCATCGAACGCGCCTTGAGGCCAACCTGCGGGGTCAAAAAGTCTATTTAAACGCCAAGGTTGCCCAAATCAAAGAAAAGTTTGAACCATTCAATAAGATCATTTCATTCTTTAACGGTGAAAAGAATGGGAGAGGCAAACTCCTGCTTCAAACAGGAAGTTCGCTTTTGAAGATCGGGTCTAGTGCCGGAATTGATATGCTACTGCAAAAAAAGATCGCAAAGGCGGGGTGGTTAACCAAACTCATCCTGCCATTCGTCC
>DATHIE010000172.1:0-4922 GCA_035316905.1 Chryseolinea sp.
CTTCATTATAATCTGCAGTATATTCAGATGAATTAATTGCATAGGATGAACCTGGTCTAAACTGACTGGCTGAGGCTATTCCGAAAGGAACAAAACTCTCTAAGTTCATACCAAATGCCGCTTTCTCCGGCCACACCGGTGGATTGGCAACCGCGAAGGGCATATAATTGACCTGGTGGACTCCAGGATCTGTTCCGTTCGAATATGTTGTGAATCCCATTGCAGGGTCGTTCTGTCTTTTCGTCAAGATGGCCGAAGCTGCTTGTTTTCCAATAGCAATACCTTTTTCTTTTAATGGAGAATCTTCAATTTCAGAAAGGCATGTCATTAAAAGGTTATCAGCACTTACTAGTGAGGCAGGGAATAGCGCCACCAGTACATCATGTGCAGATTGTGATACAGCAGCATTAGCAATTTCTGATATATTCTCCTTCGAAATACCTTTTGCATTCAGATGACTATAAGGTAATGCGTAGCTTTCATATAGAGGAATGATATTGTTTAAAGCATCATGCATCGCCAACGTGGCCATAGCATAAATTCTCGCCTGAGCAGACTGACTCATTTTGTTGTCAATTGCCAACCCCAGGGCCTCTTCCCACTTAAGAACAATTTCAGGTTCATAAGACTTGATCAAGGCATTGTAATAAAGTTTTTTAATTGAGTACTGACCACTTGTCTCCTCATTTTGTCCAATGTCATCTGGTTCGCAGGCACCTATAGTAACTATTACTATGAGCGCAATAAGTTTAAAATGTGTTTTCATGACTCTTTTTTTTGTAAAAATGTGTTGCTAACAGTTTTAATACATATCCATCAAAAATTATAGGTGAAGCCCAGGTTGAGACCAAGTCCATAGGGTTTTACATAGAATGGAGCATTCAGATTCTGATTGATATAAAAAGAATAATTCAGTGTGGGCTGAAAGACAGCTTTTAATCTTCCTTCCGCAGGATACTGCAACCTGTAATAAAGATTGTAAAACACGTAGGCACTGGGATTATTTGTGAACTCTGCAGCCTGAGATGGGTCGAGCTTATTAAGCGCAACATGAAATTCAAAACCTGTCCCCACCGTTTGCAACAACTTTTTCCTTGAGAGCTCATACTTACGCCAATCTGAACACCAAGGTTTTTCAGTTCATACTCAAATGACTTATCATCCGTTTTTAATTGCGAGTCAAAATTGATTTTCCCATCTGGCCCTACGGACACCATGATACTATCCGCTTCTGTTTGAGTGTAGTCTATCGTTTGTTTTCTCTGATAGTAAACCAAGCCACCAAAAACCTTGATCCTTTGCGTTATCGGATCTTCGACACCAACTTCAGCCCTCACTCCCAGCCTGTCTGTAGAAAACGCAGATATTCGCTTCATGCCAATAAGAATATCATCGTTTGAATTGGCATTGATCCGTTGATAACCAAACGTTGGCATTATCGTGAAATAAATACTTATTCCGTTTTGCTTCTTTTCCTTTTCTTTTATCACGGTTTTTCCTTCGTCATCTTTTGCAGCTGTTATTATTGCCTTGGTTTCAACAGCTTTTTCGACATCGGGATTGGTAGTATTCTCTATTTCATTTCTTTGAATCGGAACATTGTCTACTGGACCTTCGTCAAATTTAGCCTCATCCTCATCGGCGTTGGTTTCTGTGAATTTTTCATGGTCCTCAATACGTGGCTCCTGATTCAACCAAACCTTATTATCATCCTCTTTCACATTATCGCGATTTGTTGTCGTGCTACTCCCGACGCTTTGCCCTGATGTTACGTCGTTCACACTCGTTGAAAGACCTTTTGAAATTGGGCTTTCCAAACCAACATCTCCATTCTCATTTTTTTCTAACGACGCCGATACCGAGGCGGACAATCCTGCTGCCGGGGTGATGTTCGATTTTGCTCTCTCAAAATATTTCGTTCTTTCTAAATAATAGAGACCACCAACGGCGACCACGCCGAGGATAAGTATCCATGTTGAGCCCAGCCTTTTATGCCTCGCGCGTGGTCGGTTTGCTTCAGCACTAGCAGCAATCCTCTGCCACAATTCCATCCGCGGCTCCTCAGAATAATTGCGAAGCCTTTCGATCAGGTTGGCGTCGAACGATTCATCCATATTTTTCATATTTCTGTACCCCTAAAGCCCTCAGTTTACTCTTTAATACATGCTTTGCCCTATTTAATTGAGACCGGGATGTTACCTCCGAGATATTCAGCATCTCACCGATCTCGACATGACTGTAACCCTCCACTTCATGGAGATTGAAAACCATCCGATATCCATCAGGTAATTCGTTGATCAGACTGATCAGCATCTCATCTGTGAACTGGGAAAGTATCAGCTCGTAATCTTCATTCTGATGATGATATCCATTCCGTTCTTCGTCGTGCTCATGGCGTTTATTCTTGTGATAATAATTCACGGACGTATTAACGGCAATGCGCAACACCCACTGGTCTATACGCCCGTAATCATTCAATTGAGGAATGTTCTGAAATACGCGTATAAATACTTCCTGGAATACATCCTCAGCCTCTTCCTTGTTTTTTGTATATCTTCTGCACAATCCCATAATCTCTTTTTATAATATTCGTAAAGATCCAACTGTGCTTTCGCATCATTGTTCTGGCAGAGCGTAAGTTGCTTTTCGGTGAGAGACATTAAAACGGGGTCAATTCAAAGTGTGTATTCACCTCAGGTATACTTTGAAATTCGATTTCAGAAAAACTATCCTGCTTCTCAGACTTCATAAGATCCTCCTCGCACGAATCGAAAGCAAGAGTCACAACCAGCGCCAGGCAGATTGATCTTCGGTTAAGGATGCTTGCGGATAATGTTCTCATGGCTAACTGGGTTCTTTAAGGTGTATGACCGTGCGAAAGTCTAAAACGTTGCGTCCTAATTCAACGGAGCTTATTTGTATGCGGCTTTTCAGGGAGTATATTTTATCATTTTATCAGAGCAAAGGATATACGCAACGTTTGCAGACGGAACTGATATTTCCCATGGATAACCTACAGGGTGTTGGGCCAAATCAACCCACGTTTTACCTTTGTCGGCGCTTATGCTTATGGTCAATTTTTGTGAGTCGGGATGAACAGGATAATTAGTCTCGCTAATTCCAACGGCAACGCCAAGGTCACCTTCGGGTGAAAAACCCTGCGAAGGTATCCAGTATGGAAAGTTCGCCACCAGGGTCCAATCGGCCCCATCTTCAGATCTAACTAGGGCACCGCCGAAACTCGCACAAATTACGTCCTCAGAGACGAATGCCAGAGACGTGACGTAACTGTCTGTGGAAAATGACTGCCATGTTTTTCCGCCATCAGTGGTTGAATTAATGCTGTGATCCTGGTAAGCACATCCAACCTTGTCTGTTGCAAATTTAAATTTTACTGTTCCAGAAGCGCTAATAGGTAGATCACCAACCTGGTCCCATGTTTGGCCACCGTTTACGGTTCTCAAGACTGAAAGAGGTATGTCTACTTTCCACCACCCAGCTGAATAAGTACTTATATAGCCAATGAGAGGAGAAGTGAATATGATGGAACTTACAGGGTCATTGAGACTGAACCTATCCCACGACGAACCTCCATTTTTGGTCATCATCCACCCCCCAACGCAAAATTCATCAGCACCGCCATATGTGCATGCATAAAATGCAGCAAACCCGTGATCCTTATCCAGAAAAAAAATGTCGTCAAATGAAGTCGCATGAGTGTTGCTGGTAGGGTATGTCAAGTGAATCCAGTGCCGTCCTCCGTCATTTGTCTTTATAATAGTTGATCCCCCTGCAATAAAACCAGTCGTGTCATCAACAAAAAATATGTTTGTGAGGCCCGTCCGAACGAACTCCTCGGGAATTCCAAGAATCTCAACTGTCGGTTTGTTAAGGGAGACTAAGCCAAAAGAAAGCTCTTCGTCGCTTGAAGTTGATAAACTGTACACAAATTCATCAGCTTTGGAAAAGGATGGACCTGGTGTGTATACTATAGAGTCTCCAACAACGAGTGCTTCTCCAAACTTCGGCGCCAAATGAATAAGAACGTTCACTTGCTCATCGACGCCACATATACGGTCGTTCTGTAAAACGCGGATCACAGCTGTGCTTGTAGGATCTATGCGAAGGTTATCTTCGACGGCGTAAAGCCCGCACGGAAACTCCGATTCACTTTCCTTCATATGGATGGTTATTGGTTCACTCTTAATAGTCCTACCATCATCGAGTACTGCAGAGAGGACAAATAGGTCCGTCCCAGAAATAAAATCCAGATTTGGAGTGTACTTAAAAACAGAAGCATCCATCTTCGTCAGTGCGCCTTTTATAGGATTTTCCGCGATCGTCAGGGACGCGCTGACAAATGATTTTTTGATAAGGGCTTTAAGGTCAATTACAGTGGATGAGCCCGGTAGAATGTTAAATTCAGTTTTTTTTGTGAACTCAAACTGGTTTGGCGGTTCTTCCTCGAACAAATCGCAAGAAATAACTGCAAAAAGCAACAGGCTTATTGATTTTCGCCTTAACAAGGTAACGAGTAATGCTTTCATGGCAACTTCGGTTCTTTAAATGGAATGACCGGGCGAAAGTAAAAAACGTTGCGTCTGCTCTTGTGGTGGAATAAGTTAACTAAAAAACCCTGACGCGTGGAAGAATTTTGAACCTTCAAGTTCGGTTTTTCCTACCGTACACCACAAGTGCAACAGGTTGCTCCGGGATTCTTTTTATAGATTCCTTCACCTTCGCATCATTGACATGCCAGGTGAAAGTTGCCTTTTTAAAGGAATACTGATTCAACGGTGCCTATACGCACGCGGCTGTTCAGGGAGTATACTTTATTATTTGACCCCAGCAAAGAATATATGCCACATTTGAAGATGGTACTGAAATTTGCATGGGATTGCCGTCCAGATTTTTTATCAGGT
>DATHIE010000173.1:0-5554 GCA_035316905.1 Chryseolinea sp.
CTCGAGCCAGTTAAGGATATCTATTTGAAGTCGCCCGTAGACAAAAGCCAGCGGATCTCTTATATCTACATTATTGTTTCCATTGCGTTGTTCGTTCTGTTGTTGGCCTGCATTAATTTCATGAACCTTTCAACTGCGAAAGCAACTAAGCGCGCTTCTGAAATCGGAATTAGAAAAGTTATGGGTGCATTCCGAAGCAGCCTTATCCGTCAGATTCTGGGAGAAGCTATGATCATAGTTGCTATCTCCATAATAATTGGAGTGGTTACCGTATACCTCGCCTTGCCAGCATTTAATGAACTCTCTGCTAAAGAAATTTCATTCAATAAAGATAACGTCTTGTATTTTGGAACGGCATTGATAATACTTGCGATCGTTACCGGATTAATTGCGGGAAGCTATCCGGCTTTTTATATGTCTTCCTTCAAGCCTGCGGAAGTGCTGAAAGGAAAATTCACATTGAGCAATGCGTCCGGTAGACTACGGCAGGGACTGGTCGTGTTCCAATTTTTTGTTGCTATTGTGCTGGTGTGCGGCATGCTGGTGATCTCACGTCAGCTTTCATTCATGAAGGACAAAGATCTTGGTTTTAATCCTGAAGCGAAGGTCCTCATTCCGCTGCGTACTGGTGAAGCAAAAAAGAAATATGAATCCCTAAAGACAGAGTTGGAAAAAATGAACTCCGTTGTGGCCGTTTCTGCCACGCAATATCCTCCCGGAAATAATATTTTTAATGACATGGCTTTTTATTTGGAGGGCAGCAACATGGACAATGCTATTCTTAATCGCAGGAACACTATCGATGCCGGATATATGGAGCTGCTCGGAATCAAGCTGATCGCTGGCCGGGCCTTTACTACCAACCGTCAAGCTGACTCACAGGGAAACCTCATCATCAATCGCGCTTCTGCCAAAAAATTCGGCATCGAACCCGAAAAAATGATCGGGCAAAAACTTTATTTCGATTGGCAGGGACAGAACTATAAGTTCCAGGTCATCGGAGTCATGGAAGACTATAATCAAACGTCCCTCAAGGATCCGATCATCCCTATCTCTTTTGAAATCCCAGAAAACGCGAATGAATACGGCTATTTGATTGCCAGCATTAACTCAACCGGATTCTCGAATACGATCGCAACGATCGAAGAAACCTGGCAAGCTCAGGTAGCAGATGCGCCATTTGAATACACGTTCCTTGATGACAACATCCAACAGCAATACAAGCAGGACGAACGAGTGTCAAACATCATCTCATACTTCGCGGTGATCGCGATAATTATTTGCAGCCTTGGTTTATATGGTTTGTCGTCATTCATGGCCGAACGCAGGCTTAAAGAGATCGGTGTAAGAAAAGTGATGGGCGCAAGTGTGTCGCAGATCGTGGGGATGATGTCGAAAGAGTTCGTCAAACTGGTCTTGATCGCTTTTATCATCGCGACTCCAATAGCTTGGTATGCGATGAACAAATGGCTGCAGGGGTTTGAATATAAGACCACGCTGGACATTTTAATATTCACGTATGCTGGATTGGGCGCAATAACAATAGCATTACTGACAATCAGTTTTGAGTCGTTGAAAGCTGCGAATTCAGATCCCGCGCGAATCTTAAGGAACGAGTAGCTAAATAGGTGACTCTGATCGGGACGCCAACCCCCTTTCGAAATTTGACATTGGACATTGGGCGTTGGACATTGAAATCCTGCCGATTTCACAACAGCCTTTATCAAGTCAATGTTTCATGCGATTCTCTTGCCTTTGACAGTAGTTCTGTTCATATTTTACGCGCTCTGAATTCAAAAAGGCATTGGTTCAATCATGAAACTCAGCGAAGCAAACCGCCTACGGATCCTTTATTTCCTCGTATTCTGCTGCACGGCATCATGGTTACCGCTATTCGCTGACTATTTGAAAGATCATAATCTATCGGGATTTCGCATCGGATTGATCTTAAGTCTTCCCCCTGTGATGATGTTCATCGTTCAACCTTTTTATGGAATGGTAGCCGACCGCATTGGATACAGGAAGGTCCTGCTTTGGTCATCCCTCCTGGCGTCTATTACCTACCTATTTTATTTATTCGACGGAGGATTTGGCTACCTGTTGGTAGTTACCCTCTTCATGGCGTTGTTCTACAATACATTGCAACCAATTCTCGATAGCCTTTCGCTGCGACTTGCAGAAAGAGATCCATCCTTTTCTTATGGAACTCTCCGTATCGCGGGAGCGGCAGGTTGGGCATCTACCGGTATCGTTGTAGGATACTACATCGATGCGATCAATACCACGGTCATATTTATCTTTTCGGCGGTAAGCATGTTATTGGCTTTCGTGTTTTCATATAATCTTGCAAACGACCGTCGGCAAACCTCCACTTCATCCTCGTTCGCTAACGTAAAACAAGTATTCAGCAATCCCGCACTTATTTTCTTGTTGCTCGCGGTCGTGTTGGTCTCTGCAGGAGCGACAACCATCTGGAATTTCTATTCGATATACATGAAAGAAAACGGAGCATCGGCATCATTGGTAGGATACGGGCTGTCGTTTCAGGGCTTGTGTGAACTTCCCATGTTCTATTTCTCCGCTAAGATCATCCAGCGTCTTGGGATCAAAACAACATTGATAATCACCATCGTTGCTACAGCACTTCGCTTGTGGCTGTACAGTGTGATCAATGATCCCAAGATTGCCATTGCCATTGAGGTATTACACGGAATATCGTGGTCGTTGTTCTGGGTAGTTTGTGTAGAATGTGTGAACGGTCTCGTCAACGAAGACTGGAGAGCAACGGGCCAATCGTTGTTATATGCTGCCTACTTCGGCGCGGGTGCCATTGCCGGAAATTTCTGGACCGGATACCTATACGATGAACACCTTCGTATCTCGGAGATATTCCTTCTGAATGCGTGTATGGTGGGAGTAGTAGCGATTGTTGTCGCCCTGTACTTTAAAAAGAAAAGCCTGATAGTTCAGTCAGCGCAGCATTAAACAGAAACAGATTCGTGGAAGCCTTCACGCATCCGGTCGAGATACCAATCAATAAACCTTGCAACTTCCAGCTCTGGCGGAGCATAAGGTCCAGGTGAATACCTGCTGGACTCTATTCCCTTAAAATTGTTTTCACACAAAGCCCAGTCCTGTTCGCCCGTTATTTTCCAGAATGTGGTCAGTCGTTCAAGATCGTAATCCTTCCCTGCTTCTGCTTTTCCATCCACCAGCCAGGCAAGATCAATTATCGTTTCTGAAGGACTTACTGCTGTCACACGCATCGTCCACATGTAATCGCTGACAGCATCCATCCAAAAGTTCGGGTACACTACAAGTCCGAGGACGCCAGCATCGAAATCGCGATGATCGCCCATGGGAATAGAAACATTCTTGCCGTCAAGACTATAACTTTGAACACCGGGCCGCAATGGGTAACGTACCGCGAAGTGAAATGAATCATTTTCGAAGTCTACCGTCTCCGTTGCAAGGCCCATTTTCCTCCATTCAACTTTCCGTTCGGCAAGGACGTCGTCGGCGGACTCCCTGAGGTTCGCTCCGACAACTGCGTTACAATATTCCGGATGTGCAGGTCCACAATGATAACATTCGCGGAAGTTCTCGGCGATCAGCTTCCAATTTGTTCTAAGCTTGTACCTCTTCTTGAACGCCACACGCGCTTCATCGATGCGGAAGGGTTTCAGGAATGGTTCATAGTCATTCAACACTCTTGAAAAGTCCGGTGGATCCTGAGCGAGCGAAATAAAAATAAAACCATTGGCCACGCGAACATGTACCGGATGCAGACCGAAAGATGATTTATCAAAATCATCAGGCATTAAACGCGCTTTAAACAATGATCCGTCTTTGTTGTATACCCATTGATGGTAGGGACACATTAACTTCGGTGAATGACCGCTCTCTTCGAGGCAGATCAATGATCCACGGTGACGACAAGTATTGTAATGTGCGAATACTTCACCTTTGTCGCCTCGTATAATGATGACCGAATCAGGTTGAACGGAATAAGTAAAGTAGTCTCCTGGATTGGGGACTTCAGCGGTCGTTCCGGCAAAGAGCCAGTACCGTTTCCATATGTATTCCCACTCGGCTGTGAAAACGCCGGGGTCGGTGTAAAAGACTTGCTCCAGGCTATGTCCGGGCCGGTGTGTTTCTATCAAATTGGCCAGCGTTGAAGCTTTCATGGGTGTACTAATTACACTTCCAAGATAACACATATTTGTCGTGTTTGTCCCTTTCCGACGGTTCAAATCATCCTTCGCAAGAGTATCCACAGCAAGCAAAAAGGGCAAAGTTTTATTGTATAATTTTCATAAATTTCATTATGAAAATGATAGTCTATGACCTTGCGGGTGTCGATGTGAAATTGATTAAGTTTTATTCAAAAGACCCGTATGAAGGGTTCACCGATCTGCCGGGGAGGGAGGTTAGAGACGTCTTAAGCGAACTTACCGAAATTGATGCCATGGAGCGAAGAAATCCAATTGCCTTCATCAAGCAGCAAGATGGTTCATACCTGTTAATCACTAAAAAAGATGATGGCCAATCAGACGCAAAATGATTTTGAAGACTCGTCATCCATTGCACTCCTCTAATTTTCAAAGGGACCTGTTCTTATAGGAATTGATTCATCGAATCTGAAATATTCAGTGTTGCCGATTAGCGTTACTGAATCGGGTTAAAAGTCCAGGCAAAACTAATCTCTACTGCCCTATTGTACACTTCAAGCTTGCCCAGGGGTACGCCATTAGCGTTGTAGAAATCATGATCCGAAAAAGGAACGATGCTCCACCAATAGCGCGTAACAACCGACAAGTTATTGGTGAAGTTAAAGCGCGGGCCGACGACAAATCCAACGTCGATATTCTGATCAAATACCTCATCTACAGAGACGCCGTTTTCAGTTTTTGAATACATTTTAAAGGCAATATTCGGACCCGCTTCAAGATTAATCCACTTTGCTGGCGACCACGATAGCATTAAGGGGATCTCAATGTAACCAAAGCGAAGGTCATCCATAAACAAATCAAGCCTGTAGTTACGCGTTGAAAATTGAAGTTCAGGAATCAGAAATAAATTCTTGGCAAGACTGAATTGAGCATATAGCCCGGCGTGCCAACCCGAAAGACTTTGATCGGTCTTAAAATCGGAATCATACTTCGGGAAGTTATGGTTCCAGCCGATTTTAGCGCTAATGGGAACCTGACCTGTGACGCGAGAGGCTCCGAAAATCAAAAGAATCAGGCAAAAAGAATTAACAATTCGTGGAAGTCTCATAGCCAACGTTATCACTTATGAATTTACAAGAATTTTAATTATGCAAGACGAATTGGGTTATTTTAAAGGGCCCACTTGGATACCATTATTAACCGGTGCAGATATAGGCAGCAAGCCCAAATTCGTCCAGTTGTATCTCAGCATATTATGCTCTCTATCTTGAAAAACTGCAGACATTTTTTTTGGTTCCGCACAACAGGTCAATTTTTATGACGAAGACTTGGGGGTTGGAGCGACAACGGACTATGGCAGGAAAAACAAGCAATAGGGCAAA
>DATHIE010000174.1:0-14500 GCA_035316905.1 Chryseolinea sp.
GACTACGATCAGCTCGAGCGCGGCAAGGAGCGATATAAAAATGTTCCGTACCGTAAGCGCGATGATGAAATGGAAATGCGCAAACATGTAGACCCTACATGGAAACGAGTGCTTCCGAGATGGTAAACTTTTGAACAAAGATTTATGAAGATTTCGAATGTTGAAGCGTTCCTGATGTCGTACGCGATGCCCGAGACAATTGAGTTGCCTTTCTGGGGTGGAGTGCGGACGATCCTTAAAAGGGATGCAATGCTTATCAAAGTAACATCCGACAACGGATTGATCGGTTACGCGCCAGGTCCGGCTTTTTCAAGAGCGTACGATGAAATTTCTACCGTCATAAAAAACTTCCTCGTGGGTAAAGATCCACTGCTATGGAAGTCGTTCAAGTTTACCAATAGTCATGAAGTTGTAAAAACTTATTATGCTGTTGAAGTAGCCATCCTTGATCTTGTAGGCAAATATGAAGAGTGTAGTATTTCTGAGCTTATGGGAGGACGCGTAAGGTCGTCCATTAAACTTTACGGCAGTGGAGGAATGTATATGGCTCCGGAGAAATATGCTGAAGAGGCGGCTGCAATCAAGGAGATGGGTTTCCCCGCTTATAAAATGAGGCCGGGCATGGGGCCTGATGAAGATTTGAGAACGGTTGAACTCATGCGCAAAGTAACAGGGCAAATGGGATTGATGGTGGACGCTCACACGTGGTGGCGAATGGGCAATAAGAGCTACACACCCCAGACAATTCGCGAACTTGCACGGTCGATGAAAAAGTTCAGCCCATATTGGTTGGAAGAACCTTTTCTTCCGGAAGATCACCTCGCGTACAAAAAATTGAAAGAAGATGGATTTGTTACAGTAGCGACTGGCGAGCATGAGCAGGAATACGAAGGCTTTGAAGATCTCGCGCGGCTGAAGGCCACCGACTTTTTACAAATGGACGTCTGTTGTCAGGGCGGTTTCGAAATGGGATTAAAAGTATTTGACCTTGCTGCTGCCAACAACATGAAGTTCGCTTTTCACAGCTGGGGTACAACGCTTGAGGTACTGGCTGCAGCTCAGCTGGGAGTATGCCGCGATGAATCTGTTGTAGAATGGCTGGAGTATCCGTGTTACTCTTCTCCCACAAGAGCCGGAATGTATCCGTTTCCATTGTCGGACGAAATACTAAAAAATCCTCTGGAGATTGAAAAGGGGTATTTGAAGCTTCCCACTGGTCATGGGCTAGGTATTGACGTGAACGAAGAAGTGATTCACAAGTACCCATTTATCCCGGGACCGTGGTCATTCTTTCTTCAGGATTCTCCGAAGGAAACAATTGCTGTTACTGGAGATCACAGTGTCAAGTGGGTGAAGGGGCAATGAACAATGAACAATGAACAATGAACAATGAACAATGAACAACATTCGAGTAAGCGGATAACGATTTATTTAACTTTAGCTATCTTCGTTTTAGGCAATAACCATCTCAAAAATGTTGACATCAATTGTAATCTGCCTATGCATGCTCGTTCATTCATTTTCGGGCCAAGAAGAACACAACCCGCCTTATTCATATACAATCATCGGGGTCGCTGCGGGGTTGCCCAACAAAACAACGCTTTATTTGCAGAACGTCACATCGGGAGAGCAATTTCTTGATTCAACACAAATTGAAAACGGAGCGTTTCGCTTCACCGTATTCCTTCCAGACAGCCTGGCAAAAGTAATCTTGCACACGAAAGACTTGCAACAATCGGTTTCGTTTTGGATCGAAGATACCGTTATGCGGATCTCTATAAATGAAGGAGAACTGAAGTCTGCCAAGCTTGCCGGTTCAAAAACCCAGGCCGATTTGGATTTACTTTACCTGGCGCTCGAAAAGATGGAACATGAAAAAGGAGAGTTGATAAGGGTCCGTAAATCTAAAACGTTAGAGCGAGATCGCTTCGACATTTCGATGTATATATCAAACGTAGAAAAGCGCCAACGTACCGAGATCGCTTCCTTTGTCAAAGGTAACCATACCTCGATGGCTGCAGTGGATGTATTGCTGAGAAACATCGACTTGTTCACCAAGACAACACTGGACCGACTTCTTCTTAGCGATCTCCGATCGACGCTTTCAAGCGGTGTTAGAAATTCGGCGATGGGTATGGAACTTTTCGAACGGGTGCATATGAAGACCAATGATGTAAAGGTCGGAGATAAATATGTGGATTTTGAACTGCCTGATTCAACCGGGACCATGATCAAACTTTCGGATATCAAAAGTGACTTGATCTTATTGGAGTTTTGGGGGTCAGGTTGTGGTCCCTGCAGAGTTGAGAGTCCGGTTTTGGTGAGTTTATATAGACAGTATCGAAAAAAAGGCTTTGAGATTTTGTCTGTTTCGTTGGATAGACGTCGGGCCGAATGGTTAAGAGCGATACAGAAAGATCGGTTGAATTGGATTCAGGTCTGCAATTATAAAATGGGTAACGATGCTGTAATAAAGTACGGTGTGCTGGCCATCCCCGATAATTTCCTGATCAATAAAGATGGTATTGTTGTAGCCCGAAACCTGCATGGCCAAATGCTTAGAGATAAGATTGCCGAGCTTCTGGGAGAATAGTAACGATAATCATTATCGTTAACAGCGGTGTGAGTGCGGATTAGTGTGTTAACCGCAAGGACGCTAGGTTGCGCTAAACTTAGCGTTCTTTGCGTCTCTGCGGTCCCGATAATTATCGGGATGCATACTCACACCCACAACACAGATAACGGCATCAAAAGTGTAAATTGATCGAATAGTAGTACATAATGAAAAATCTCAAAGAAAGAGTACAATCCGGTGAGGCCGTCCACGGCTGTTGGATAAACATAGGTTCACTTGTATCTGCAGAAATAATTGGCCGCGCGGGATTTGAATGGGTACTCATCGACCTGGAACATGGCGCTGGCGATCACGCGATCATGTATAACCAGCTTCAGGTACTCGGTGGACTAGAAACAACACCAATTGTTCGCATCGATGATATTACCCGGCCAAATGTTCAACATATACTGGATGCAGGTGCATCAGGCATAATGTTTCCACAGATACAGACGGAAAAGGACGCCGACGCTGCCGTCAAGATGATGTACTACCCGCCTCGGGGAATCAGAGGAATGGCAAGAGCAGTCAGGGCTATGGGTTTTGGAAGAAGTGCTGATGCCTACGTCGCAAATCTTGACAAAACGATACTCGGCGTCGCACAGATTGAAACAATAAGTGCATTGAAACATATTGATGCTATAGCAGCTGTCGACGGAGTGGATGTGCTATTCGTTGGACCGTTCGATCTTACTACCGCTCTTGGGATATTTGGACAACTGGATCACCTCTTATATCAACAAGCGATCAGGGATGTTGCAGATGCGGCCAAGAAACACGGTAAGGCTACAGGCGTTCTTCTGCGCGATCCAAAAGAATATCATATGTATTTTGATCTCGGTTATCGCTTCCTTGCCTGCGGCGCCGACGGTGCATTCGTCACCAAAGGGGCTGACGAAATGGTGAAACAATTAAATTATTGCAAGTCGAAAACTTGATCAGACGTTATAAAAAATCACCTCGCTGTTTAAATCTACCTACATGGAAAAAATCGGATTCATAGGACTGGGCATCATGGGGCGTCCCATGGCAAAACACTTGATGAAAGCAGGGCATCCGTTGCTGATCTTATCAAAGAGCAAGGCGGCCGGAGAATTGCAAAAAGAAGGAGCAAAAGTATTTGAACATCCATCGCAGCTTGCATCCGAAGCTGATATCGTGATCACTATGCTTCCAGATTCGCCTGAAGTTGACACTATAGTCTTGGGAGAAAACGGCGTCCTGGCAGGAATAAGGAAAGGATCTCTCTTTATAGATATGTCGACGATTGCTCCCGCGACGAGCATCTCATTGTTTGAAACCTTTGCTAAGAAGGGAGTGGAAGCTCTCGATGCCCCGGTTTCCGGAGGACAAGCAGGAGCTGAAGGGGCGACATTGTCAATCATGGTTGGTGGAAATGAATCTGCATTTCAACGCGCGGTACCTGTCTTTGAGAAGATGGGCAAGAATATAATTCACATCGGTAAACCTGGTGCAGGACAAATAACTAAAGCGTGTAACCAAATCGTTGTGGGCTTAACTATTCAGGCAGTTGCCGAAGCTCTTACGCTAGCGAAAAAAGCTGGTGTGGACGTTGCCAAAGTTAGAGCAGCATTATTAGGAGGATTGGCTCAAAGCAAAATTCTGGATCTTCATGGACAACGCATCATCGATAGAAACTTCAAGCCTGGATTCAAGGTGAAGCTTCATCGAAAGGATATGAATATCGCCTTGCAGACCGGAAAGCAGTTATCAGTACCCTTACCTGCATCGTCAATTGTAGCATCGCAGATGGATGCATTGATGGCGAGAGGCGATGCTGAACTCGACCATAGTTCACTGGCGTTGTTGCAAGAGACTTTGTCTGGACTATGAATGCCATTAGCGCAGTGATTGTTGCGCCAATCCAAGGGCATCAATTTTAGTTAGATATTTCGTATCCCCTAGTTTATTCAAAAGCTCCGCCGACCGCTCTACCAGAAACATGTCCAGCCGATTCATTGGACCGTTACTCTTTGCCGCTGCCTGCAACTGTTCAAAATGAAAATCAAACAACGAAGCACAAAGAGGCTTTGCGACGTCCTGCCTACCTAATGACGATAATAGGTCAGCCGCTTCAAGATTAGTATAGGAAGGGTCCAAATGTTTCTTGTAAAGATTCTCAACTGCAAACAAGAGAACCTTTTCCGCCATTTCAGGTTTCCCGCTTCCAATGTAAGCTTCCGCTAATGTGTTGAATGACTGCCTCACAGGTGTAATCATCCTTTGATAATAATCTTCATAGTTAAAATATACGCCTGGTACTGAAAGGTTCGAATAATCTGCGTTTTCAATAAGATTCTTTGCCGTCAGATCAAGATCTATCGTTATGCCTTTCTTTGGATTTTCGAATGGAGTGAGTCTATAAACATTCCCTTCCTGGATCACGTATGGATCGAGGTCAAATCCTGCCGTATTCAATGACGTAAAATTGAAATAAACGGGTCTCTTCCAGTGGTTGCTCGCCACAACATCCAGCAGCGCAAGACCATTCTTCTGAAGATAGTTGCCATTCACTCGTAGAGCCATTTGCATCGGCTTCGGGGTATTGTCCACACTATCATCAACCGTCAATAAAATAGTGTGTGAGGGAAGTATATTGTAATAATCGCCGCCACCCGTAGGCACTTTCAAAGCCGAGTGCTCCTGGTTCAGAAGCTGAAGGTATTTTCTGAAATCAATTCCGGTCTTAAAACTTTCCTGAATGTACAGCACATCGTTCGGCCCGTATTGCCTATAGGCTTTTTCATCCAGCGTAAGCTCAAATGGCTCGGACTCATAATATTTTTTCCTCAGTTGGTTTATATACCAGTCCGTGTTGAAATAACTGAGCACCATCACCCGGACATCAGTTCGGTATCCCTCTACCTCCTGCAGATACCAGAGGGGGAATGTATCATTATCTCCTCCCGTGAACAGAATAGCATTCGGCTGACAGCTGACCAAAATATTCTTTGCATTATCCACCTGGAAAGTCCGTCCTGTGCGGTTGTGGTCATCCCAATTTTCAAAACCCATCCACAACGGAATGGCCAGACAAAAAGTTGCAACAACCACGGGAGGCAACTTCGTTCTTGCGACAAGACCCGACAACGAAGCTACTCCAACGCCTATCCACAGTGCAAATGCAATGAATGAACCGATATAGATGTAATCGCGTTCCCTGGGTTCCACCGGTGGCGAATTGAGATACAACGCAAGGACAATTCCCGTGATCAGAAAAAATAACATGATGGAAATGAATCCTTTCCGGTCTTTGCTGAACTGAACGAACATTCCCGCAACGCCAACAATGAGGGGAATCATCCAATACTGATTGCGAGCCTTACTATTGAACTCATCAGATACTTTGCGCGCATCCAATGGCGATAACCACGCACTGTTCTGATGATCATTTTCCCTACCTGCAAAATTCCAAAACAGATAGCGGAAATACATGTGTCCCAATTGGTACCTGAACATAAATCCCAAATTGTCTGCAAACCGGGGCCCTTCATTTTCAGACAAGTCCATCCATTGACGGTAGGCGGTTATGTGATCAGCGTCATTGCTGTACATCCTGGGAAGAATTGTTTTTCTGGAAGATTCATATTGATATTCTGATAATGTCCCAGAAGTCTCGTAACGATCTGCAGTTTTCACATAGTGATTTTTCTTCACGTTTACCGACTCTATTTGCGCATCAAAGTATGGACCATAGAGCAGCGGACTGGACGGATATGACTCTCGATTCATATATGCTTTGATCATGGAAAGATCCTCCGGGTTGTTTTCATCGATCGGAGGGTTGTGATTGGATCTGATGAAAAGCATGATGTAGGGAATGAATCCAACGAGGAGAAAAATTAAAGACCACGTGGGTGCACTGAATCGCGGAAATTTTCGGAGGACCCAAACGAAGAACACAATCAGCAGGCCCAATAAAACAATTGCTCCAGAATAGAACGGCAAGTGAATAGCGTTGACAAAGAACAGATCGAAGGAAAAAGCAAGTTCAAACAAACCGATGGCGATCAGCCGGTTGATAAGCAAAACTGTCACCAAGCCCACAAGTGAAGTGATCGTTACGACCAGCAACGTTAGTCTTCCGCTATTGACATACCACACAAAAGGCAACAATGGCAAGGCCAGCAAACACATCGGATGGATACAGTATGATAGTCCCGCGGTGTAAAGAATAAGAACAAGGTAACGCGACCTGTTAGGCTCAGATTGCTCATTGCCTTTAAGGATCAGCCAAACGATCAACACGAGGAAAAAGCACGCGATGCCATATGTTTCAGCTTCCACAGCAGAGAACCAGAACGTGTCCGAAAAGGTGAGACACAAACTTCCGCAAAAAGACGCCAATGCAATGATGCTCGTTTTTTGTCTGCCATTCATATTGGTCATCTTTTCACCAAAAAAATGAATGAGGTGGTAAGTGGTGTAAACAGTGAGCGCGGAGAAAAACGCACTCATAACATTGATTGACCATGCCACTTTTGACGTATCCCCAAATGCCAGCATCGTAAAAAGACGACCGACAAGCAGCGACAATGGAGTGCCCGGTGAATGCGGGACCTGAAGTTTATAAGATGACGCAATGAATTCAGAACAGTCCCACAAGCTCGCGGTGGGCTCCAAAGTTAATAGGTAGGTAAAGAATGAAATCACCAATGCGACGAACCCGAAAACATGTTTGTGCGTATGCAATCGTAGTTCCTTCCAATTGGGTAGTTGCCTTATATTTTCAAGGCCGAGAATCCCTGCAATTGGAAGGATAAATCCCAGCAAGAGCAACGGTGGCGCAATCCAAAGCGTCAGAATGCCAAAGCCGTTATCAGCGGGATCGAAAGCCATAGCGCTGAAGCCGATAGCTAATGTGATAATGGCTGCAAAAAAGAAGCGGTGATCTGTTTTGTTGAACATTCCGTGAGGGTTAAACCGATCACAAACAAGCAGTCTTTACGCTCACACTGAGTTAACAACTGTAAAGAAGTGTTAATGGAGTGTTAAAGTGATTTGCGGTGGCACAAAACACGTGTTTAAGTCTTATTTTTAGCTCATGAAGCATAAGCATCTGGGGAGGATCATTCTTTTTGGGACAGTCGTGCTAACCTGCCTTCTTATCCTTCAGGTCTATTGGTTTAAGAAAGCCTTTGACGTCAGTGAAAAACAATTTGATCATACGGTCCAGGTAGCCCTTAAAAAGGTGGCGGATTCCGTCTCAAGTGATTGTGAGATCAAAAAACTTTCATCGAACTTCTTTTTTGTCGCAACCGAAACCGAATTGGACAACCAGGATCTAGACAATTTGCTGAAAAAGGAATTTCTCATCCGCAGTTTGAATATTGATTATGAGCTCGGTGTCTACAACGCCGACGATGATACACTGGTCTATGGCAATTACGTTGAAGCCACGAAAAAGCCAATACCACAAACACTCGAGGTTGAACAAACGGCTACAGAACATCAAAAGAATTTCGCTGTCTATTTTCCCGGCAAAAAAAGCTATCTCGCAGCGCAGATGGACATTTGGATCTTCTCCACATTTATACTTCTGTTGATGATGGGGTTCTTTGCCTATGCGATTTACACATTGCTTCGGGAAAGAAAATTTTCAGCGCTCAAGAACGACTTCATTAACAACATGACCCATGAGTTCAAGACCCCGGTAACGAACGTAAAGATTGCAGGTGAAATTCTTAAGAATAAGCTGGAAGGCAACGAGGGCTTAAATGTCTATGTTGACATATTGTTAAAGGAAAATGAAAAGCTGGAGCGGAAAATCGATCAGGTTTTATGGGGATCGTCAATAGAACATATCCGTAGACCTGCCCTCGAAAAAATAGACGTACATCAACTGATCATATCTTGCGCCGACGCATTTCATCTCAAGCTTCAGGAGCGTGAGGGAAGTCTTGTAATTGGCCTGCACGCCGCGAATAGTACGATCCTCGGCGATCGTGAATTGTTGAGTCAGGCTATTAACAATATCATTGACAACGCGGAAAAGTATTCACCCAACCGTCCTCGCATCGTCGTAACAACAAAGGATCACAAAGATGGAATCGAGATCAACGTGATCGATGAAGGCATCGGCATCGCTTCGAACATGAAAGCCAGGGTGTTTGAAAAGTTCTTCAGAGTGCGCACCGGAGACCTACACACCGTAAAAGGATTCGGACTTGGGTTGAGTTTTGTCAAAGACGTTATCCATAGACACCGTGGCAAGATTAACCTTATCAGTGAGATCAACGGCGGAACAGAAGTAAGAATTTTTCTTCCGAAAGCATGAACTACACCCGCCAAATAATGCTGGTTGAAGATGACGAAAGCCTTGGTTTTCTCATCAAGGATACGCTGGATGCATGTGGATGGAAAGTTCATTTGTATCCCAATGGCGAGAAGGGATTAACGGCATTTCACAATGCAGACTTCGATCTCTGTATACTGGACGTGATGCTGCCTCACAGGGACGGATTTGACCTCGCCATAGAAATACGGAAATACAATCAGGCCGTTCCTATCGTTTTTCTGACCGCGAAGAGTCAGACAGAGGACAGGATTCGCGGATTTCAGATTGGCGCGGATGATTATGTTTGCAAACCTTTCAGCATCCAGGAGTTCAAATACAGGATTGAGGCGATCTTGAAAAGGTCGTCTGTACAATCGCCATCTGACAAGGGTGCGTCATTGCTGACTGTTTCCAGCTCGACCCTCGATGTACATAATCTTACGCTTAATTCAAACGGTACCGTTACACGCCTTACCTACAAAGAATGTAAGTTATTGCAAATGTTCTTTCGCCATTGTGACAAGCTCATCGAACGCGATGTTTTCCTTAAGGCCGTTTGGGAAGACGATGGTTTCTTCGTCGCGCGCAGTATGGATGTGTTCGTTTCAAAGCTGAGGAAATATCTGAGCAATGATACAGCCATCAGGATCGAAAATATACGAGGCATCGGTTACATCCTGAAAACGGTCAACCCGACAGACACGGAACGAGTTACCGCATCCGCTACTGTACAGTAATGATCACCATGCTGTACATTTTCGAATAGGTCGGTATCATTCCACGCCAAAATTTCCCAATTATCAAATGATTGCACATTGGTAAGGAGTTTGCACGGTATCAGAATAATATGAGAACACTGATTGCCATTATCCTTTGGTGCCTTTTGTTTGTGCTTTGCTGGCCACTGGCACTGCTATTGATTTTTCTACTGCCCCTCATTTGGTTGATCCTCCTGCCTTTCAGAATAGTAGGATTTACCATCGAGGTAGTCTTCAAACTCATCGGAGCTATTCTCCTGTTTCCATTCCGACTGGTCAAGGCGATCTAAGACATTTGGTCTCGGACTTTCGTGTTTATTGAAGTGCCTTTGCTAATTTGGCATTCAACTAAACCTTGGCATTCCTATAAAACCGCTGCTGATCATATCGTTCCTCGTGTATGCCCTCCTGGTTTGCGCGGTATGGCTATTTTATCCAGAATTCACGGCGTGTTCCAGGGATAGCCTGTGGTGCACCTTTTGTTATTGGACTACTCAATCAGCCGGACGTATTGGAACTATCTATGTCGTCATCGCCGCCTGTATATTTTTTGCAGCAGGACAGCGGACGGCACGAGGTAAGGCATTAGTCTTCATTCGCTCCCTCCTCGCACTTGTGGTGGTTTTATCTTCTTTCGCCTATTTGAATGAACACCTGATCAAAACAACCGTAAGGATCGCTAGGCCAAGCCATACCTTCATGGTCAGAAATACTAAGTTTAATTCGAAGCTTGATTCGATCTATAGCCTTACCGACAATAACAAAAGAGTATTCTTCAGGAGTGTCATTTCCACGGATACCATCACGTTCAGCGCTATTGACCAGCGAATACTTGATCACTGGGTTGAAGAAATGGGTTATTCATTCCCTTCCGGCCATTCATTTAATGCGTTTCTTCTTGCGGGAATTATTGCGTTTGGCATCTATCAAAATACATCAAAGCGCATAAGGTGGCTGTGCATGATTCCGCTCGTATGGGCTTCCCTGGTCGCGTTATCCAGGGTTGCCGTTGGCGCTCACTCTGCCCTGGATGTAAGCGTCGGTTCGGCAATGGGTCTAATACTAGCGTATTCGCTGATGAGTTTTCGATTTACGAGAGAACTGATCATTCCTAAGAAGAGCATAACATAAATTTGCATAGTTCTCTGGCTACTAACACCAATGGACACAAAGAATTTGATTGAACTTGAAATTAGGCTCTCTATTCAAAGAGCTTTGATCGGGAACATTAGTAAGAATGTTAGAGGCATATGTTGCGATTGGGACGATGAATTCGAATGGTTTAGAATTATTTTTTACCTGGATATAGAACCAAATGAAGAAGAGAGAGAGCTTCAGTCTGTGGTTATGACGGAATTTCATAATGATTTGCAAAATTTCAAGAAATTCTACGAAGAATGTATTTATAGTAAAAAGCCATATAGTGATATGAATAAGTTGCGTTTGGTTGTTTTTTGGAGAAACGAATCTTTTATATAAATGACCAGATCCATTTTCAATTTTGGAGCTTTGAGCTATGAATTGACTGATTTCAACTTACAAGGGAAGTTGTACACAAAACTTGAGTGTTGTTTGTTGAGCGTTCTGACCTGAACGAAGCGACAACCGCCAGAAACAATCAACAATCAACAATCAATAAAACAACACTCAGGGAGATTTGCCTATTAACAAAAGGAAAATTAATGAACATACTATACGGAGTGCCGGGCGAAGGAATGGGCCACGCAACACGAAGCAAGGTGGTCATCGATTTCCTGCTGAAACAACACAATGTACAAATCGTCTCAAGTGCAAGAGCGTATCAGTTCCTCGTTAAATCTTTTCCTCAGAATGTTCACGAGATTAAAGGACTTCATTTTGCCTATAAAAATGCGCAGGTGTCCAAGCTCGGGACATTTATCCTGAACTTGAAATCAGCCCCAACAAATCTCCTTCACAACTTTTCAAAATATCTCCTTATCGATAAAAATTTCAAGCCTGATGTAGTCATCAGTGACTTTGAATCATTCACCAACTTCTTCGCGAAACAACATCGAATCCCTCTCCTTAGTATTGACAACATGCAGGTGATGGACAGATGTACGCTTGACATAGAAATTCCAACGGATGAGCAAAACAATTATAAGCTGGCGAAGGCAATCGTAAATGCAAAAGTGCCTGGATGCCGACAATACTTCGTTTCGAGTTTTTTTAATGCCGATATCCGAAAAACTAATACGACAATTGTACCTCCGATTGTGCGCGACGCCATTCAACAGGCTAAGCCAACTCGTGGAAATCATATCCTCGTTTACCAGACCTCGAGCTCACTGTCAGGAATGAAGCAGATACTTCATGGTATAACAGACATCAACTTTTATGTTTATGGGTTCAACAAGGATGAACGCGACGGGAATGTAACCTTTAAGACCTTTAGCGAACAAGGTTTTGTCGATGACCTGGCCAGTGCCGCAGCCGTTATGGCTAACGGCGGATTTTCGTTTATTTCAGAGGCAGTATATATGAAGAAGCCTATTCTCTCATTTCCGCTGAAAAACCAATTCGAACAGTTCATGAATGCCGCCTACATTCAAAAGCTCGGATACGGCCGTCACTTTGATGATCTCAGTGCCGACGCGATCAAAGCATTTTTGTATGATCTGGAGTTCTTCACAGATAAGCTTTCAAAGTATGATCAGGATGGGAACAAGGTTCTGTTTGACGTTCTGGAAGTAGAGTTGAAGAAATATACCTGAAATCTTTGTCGCCCGATCAGAGTCACCCGAGCCTCGAGGCGGACTCTGATCACTTCTGTGACGAAATGAGTACCCACATAATTCTCCCTCTTTATGCTGCGTTTTAGTATAACCTGAAGCATGTGCGCACCTAACAAGATCAGAGTCCTGGTAAACCAGTGACTCTGATCGGGAGCAAATACGATGTGGATTTATTCAATGATAATGTTGGTGGACATAATCAGGATGACAGAGTTCTCTTTCTCTGCTTGACAAAGAATTAAGAAAGACAATTGAGTGTGAAAGGTATGCGGTAGCGTAGGGTAGCGCGCAACTTAATTTCCACATGTGTGCCTCGACGTTTTAATCGCAGAGATCGCCGAATGAACCCACGCGGAGAGCCGCGGAGGAAAACCAACACTCTATTTTCTGCGGTCCTCTGCGTGAATTTTCTTTGAGTCCTCTGCGATTAAAAAGTCTGGGCACACATTATAAAATCAAGCTCAACGATTAGAAATAACTCGAAATCCCAATCTGTATCCCAGCGGTATTACTCGGAGGATTACCCAACAGATCTTTCTGCCATTGTCGGCGGTAGTTTATTCTGAACACGGTTTGCGCAGTGGGCCGAAAACTTATGCCTGGTACTACGGCCCATAGATTGTCTCCGATGTTGCCGCCGGTTTCAGTGAATGCTCCGACGTTCCAATCCACGTATTCCAACCTACATGCAACATTCAAGATGGCGTTTTGAAATCCGAGAATATCACGCTTCAAAACCGGTTGAACGATATCGACAAAACCACCGTGCTGCTTCTTTCCGTATTGTTGGCCGTAGCCGTCGGCGATGTTTACATGAACCCATGCCCATTCACCAACAATATAAGTTTGAAGTCCAGGAATCACCGTGTTAAAGTCAATGTCGAAAACATCCAGTCTGCGGCGATCATCGAGGGTAAGGCCGTCTTCTTCGAACTTATTATAGACTCCACCCATATATGAAATGCCGATCTCGCCGATTTTATTTCTCCGAAGCGCGAACTTCGCTGAAAGTAGCGGTTGGCCATTGCTGCTTTCCTCAAAGCGATCCGATGTCTCTTTGGTTGCGGCCAAGAATGTTTTGTTCTCAGGATTGTTGATTATCGTTCCATCAAATCCGTTGGTGAGATAGAATTCGTATCCAAAAGCCCACTCATTTATATATTGCTTTCCATAGAGGCCAAATCCCACATTGCTCCATGTAGCAGGTAGCATCTCAGTCATTGCAATGGGCCGTTCGACAAACTCCCACTTTGGTCCATCGTGGTTTTGATTGAAGGCTCCGATAGGATTCATTATCACGCCGCCTCTGAAATTCACGAGCGGGTGAAACGAAACGTCCAATGATGCAAATTCGATATTGATCTCGCGACCTCCTTCTTCAAATTCAATTTCAGAGAGAAATTTTATCCTTCGATGAATCGAAGACGCAATAAACATCGTCAGTCTTGGGATCCGGAAGCTGTGTCCATCTGTAACGCCATCCGTACCGATATACGTATAGTCGGCTTCGACATATCCACCAATTGCCGCAGGTAACTTGCCTATGGTAAGGAACGGCCGGTTATAGATCGCATCCATATTCATAGCACGTTGAAAGGATGTGTCCCTTGGCGTTCGTTTTATCAACGTGCTGTCCACCTGTGCCAACGATATGGCTATCAGGTTTGAGAGTATTATGGTCAGGTAAAACTTTTTCATCGCAGATTGATTTTCAAGGCGTTCTCTGCAACTACCACCGGAAATGTTCGCAAAGGATCGGCAGCCGGTCCATTCTGAACCTGACCGTTTTTTGTAAACTCACTCCCGTGCGCGGGACATTGCAACCTATCTCCGAAAGCGTGAAGTTCCGTGCCCTGATGAGTACACTTCATCCATAGCGCCGTGTACGATTCAGCTGAGATCCTGTAAACACATATCGGGAACTGGAGAGTATCATTTTGTACAACTATATAGCGACGATATTGTGTCTCATTATCCTTTATGATCTCAAAGGAAGTTAGCGGCACAACCATGTCATTTCCTTCTATCGGAGCAGTGAAGTATTTGGTTCCCGCACATGCGTTCGATAAAAGGG
>DATHIE010000175.1:0-5265 GCA_035316905.1 Chryseolinea sp.
TCCACGCTATACGATGCGGGTTTCTAAAACCCCTCGCGTATATTTCTTTAAGCACTTTGGGATTGTCGCTTTTAACAAGAGGGTTTCCCGACGGTATGCCATACTTTCCGTTTTTACTGTTTCGACCTTGGGGATCGATGCGAAGAACGGTTCCCCAGATTTCTTCCGGACTGTCACAAAGGAATGGATAATGATGTTCAGCACTTCCTCCGTCCCCGACTCCTATATATAAGAGGCCATAATCTTCATCGCCTGGCTTTGAAAGAGGATTAAAAATTACCTCCTGCACGCCATGGATTTGTGACTCCATGTTTACCCTGAACAATTCCCTTCCTTCGCCTTTATACGGAAACGCTTTCGGATCTTTTGTTTTCCATTCGGTGACAACCCATTGCAGCGTTACTTTTATCGAATCAGCGTATTCGAAATCGGCCTTTGCTGTTGCGGGGGGTTCGGTGTGCGTTGTATACAGCAGTCCATTCTTTTCGAAATCAGGATGAAATGCAAAACTTCCGAAGCCAGTTGCAAGACCTGGATTGTGAATGAAGTGTGGCCGTTGGGCCGCCATGTCAAGGTAGACTTCCGGCCTATTGTTCCGTAATTGATAAAGTTTGCCTCTTAGATCCACCACGAACAAATTGTCTGTGTTAGGTTGATAATCGAACTTTGATATCCTCGTTGCAGGTTGTTCTTCGCTCGACCGTGGTATTTGAGCCAGTTGCTCGAGATTGATAACGAGATCTGACATTTGTATTGGCTCGGGGATCGGATTCTTTAATGCGTTTGGATCGAGCTTCACTTCCGGCCCGGGTGATTTTTTTGTGTGAATGAATGCAATGACCTGATTGACCTTGTCGTCGGATAAATGTGCAAATGAAGGCATCATCGCTTTATACTTTTCGTATAAAACGCTTGCACGCTCGTCGCCGGACTCAATGATCTTTTTGGGGTCCTTGATGAAGGTGCGGATCCAATCCGCAGATACAGTGGAAGTCAGGCCGCCAAGCTGTGGACCAATTCCGTCCTGAACAAATCCGTGACACCCGCTGCAATCCTGGCTAAAAATTGCCTGGCCATTCGCAATGGTGACTGAATCGGATGTTATGGTTTCAGTTTCTGACGATTGTTTGGAACTGCAGCCGTAAAAGAAACTAGCAACTGCAATAAGGATCATTCCTCTATTCATGGGCACTGTCTGGGTACTGACCTCAAATCTAAACTATTTCCCCGCAATTAAGCAATTAACTCCCAAACATGGACCTCGTCGTCCACAACGCTAGGCCTAGGCTCACCCATTATTTTTTTCTTTCACATTGAGGCTAAACCACTCTTTTTGCGACGTTGCCGGATAATCCGTGTCCGCTCCGATACGTCGGGGTTCGGCGATTCTCTCCTAGCCCTTCCTGATCGACCGCGTCACCATAGAGTGCCCGATTACTTCATCTTCATTCATTGCGCAAGCATTTGACTGGATTTGTCCTGGCGGAACGAATGGCCTGGGCACCCACGACGATGATTGTCAGTAGCAATGCAGCTGCCCCGGTTAGTGGCAATGTCCACCATTCAAGATTAATTCGGTAAGGATATCGCTGGAGATAATGGTTAATAAATTGCCAGGCAATAGGTGATGTTATTAGCGCCGCAATGACAACTAGCTTTGTAAAATCCTTAGAAATCAGCAACACCAGTCCCGGTACATTAGCGCCTAAAACTTTTCTGATACCTATTTCTTTCTGTCGCTGCTCCGCTGTAAAGGCGGATAATCCAAACAGACCCAGGCAAGTGATCAGGATCGCAAGCGTGGCGAAGATTCCTGCGAGTCGACTGATGAGATTTATACTTGAAAATTTCGTATCAAATTCCTCGTCTGCAAACCGATACCACATGGGGTAGTTCGGATTTAGCCTCTTGAATACTGCCTCTACTTTTTCGACCGAGGCCGACAGGTTATTTGTCTGTGCCAACCTTAGGGTAACGGTACTGCTCCAGTCTGGTGAAAAGATCATCACGAGAGGTGAAACGGGATGATAGGGCGAATCCATAACAACATCATTCATTACCCCGATGATTGTCCAGCTCCTATCCCACATCCTGACCGTTTCTCCAATAGGTTTTTCCAGCTTCATAATATCAAGCGCCGCTTTGTTAATAATAATTGCAGACGAATCGCTCTTGAAATCTCTTGAGAAGTCGCGTCCAGCTAACATCTTAATGCCCATGGTTTCAGTATAGTCGTATTCTGTTGCCAATGAAGTGAACGATACCCGCTGATCTTTTGGTTTGCCTGGCCACTCCAGGTCAGTGGATGAGAACACCCGCGTAATCGGGCTGCTTGATTTGCAAACACCCTTTACTACTCCGGTTCGTAACAGTTCGTCTTTGATAGTTTGGAAACTGGATTCGACCTCCGTATTGGTCCATAATAGCATCAGATTCTCTCGGTCATAACCAACATGGCGATCTCTGAGGAAGGATATTTGCCTGTAAATCGCAATCGTACCTACGATAAGGAAGATTGAGAATCCAAACTGGAGAGTAACAAGAACCTTTCTCGGTGTGGTGGCTCCTTTGCCGGCGATTATCCTACCCTTTAGCACCTTCACAGGTTTAAATGATGACAAATAGAATGCGGGATAGCTACCAGCTATTGACCCAGTTATCAAAACCATCGCAGCCGCTGATGACCAAAACCAGGGATTGCTGTAGTCAATTGAAAGTTGCTTGCTTACCAACAAGTTATAAGAAGGTAGAAGCACCTCAACGAGAACGATGGACAGTACAAACGCAAGCAACGTGACGAGAATAGATTCGCCCAGGAATTGAAATACAAGTTGAAGTCTTCGCGAACCCACACTCTTTCGTATGCCTACTTCCCGTGCGCGTCCTTCCGACTTGGCCGTGGCCATGTTCATGAAATTGATGCATGCTATCACCAGGATCAGAATGGCGATAACCAACACCTGCCTGACGGACTCGATTTTACCGCCTGCTACTTTTCCGTTCTCAAAATCTGAATAGAGTTTCCACTTGCTCATGGGATGCAGGAAAACCTGACCCATTTTCTCCTGTGTATAGTTCTTGCCTATAAGGTCTTTGATAACCTCATTGACGCCTTCCAGGGATTCACTTCGGTCAAGCTCTACATATATTTGAAAAGAATTGTTTCTCCAGCTGACCTTAGAGTTTTTTGCCCATTGTTGGGTGGATTCGTAGAAAGAGAAAGGCAGGAGATAATCGAATCGCAATGTGGATTGAGGGACAACATCCGCAATGACGCCAGTAACTTTAACCTCATGATTGTTATCGATCTTAACGTACTGGCCAAGCGGATCTTTGTCCCCGAACAAAGCAGTGGCCGTGGAACGTGTAAGAACAATTGAAAAAGGATCGGCCAATGCAGTGGTTGAATCACCCCTGATTACGTTGAAGCTAAACATCTTCAGAAAATCCTCGCTCACGGCGTTTCCAACTTTGTTGATCTTGTTTTCGCCTGCTGTTAGTAAGTTGCCCTCACCATAATTAGTCAGGGATACATGCTTTACGTGCGGCGATGCATTCGCAAGCGCTTCTTTTAACGGGAAAGGAACAGTGGGCGTGGTTTGTAATATGCCAGACAATTCCTGGTTCATGTACACCTTGTACAGCGTATTATAATTGCCGTGGAATTGATTGAATGAAAACTCATCGGCTGCCCACAGGAAAATTAGAAGGCTGCATGCTAGTCCCGTTGACAACCCGGCAATGTTGAGAAAGGAATAAACTGAATTCCGGCTCAGATGCCGTAGCGCGGTGACCAGATAATTCTTTAGCATGACTGCAAGGGTTTAGTTCGCAAACTCAAAAGGCTAACGCCGTGCCATATATAACATTCTGATCAGTAGTTATTTACATTTTATAATGTGTTCTATAGCGAACAGTACCGCCCAATACTGATCATTATAATTCTCTCCGTCGAAGTAAGTTCAAAAGCGAGTTTGCCTCGTTTTCCGTCGAAAATAAACAATATCTTTGCCCCTATTTTTTGAATCATGATATCAGTAGATGCAGTGAGTGTGGAGTTTAACGGGTCTGCCCTGTTCAGTAATATCACCTTTAATATCAACGAGAATGACCGTATTGCGCTGATGGGTAAAAACGGTGCGGGAAAGTCAACCTTGATGAAGATCATTGCCGGTTCTAACAGACCTACCCGAGGGAAGGTATCTGCACCGAACGATGCAATCATCGCCTACTTACCGCAGCATCTCCTCACCCAGGATCATCTCACCGTATTTGAAGAGGCCTCCAAGGCGTTCAGCAAAATTCTGAACATGAAAAAGAGAATGGAAGAGCTTAACCATGAGTTGGAAACCAGGACGGATTATGAATCAGACGAATATTCAAAGATCATCGAAGAAGTCTCTGAACTCAGTGAGAAATATTACTCAATTGAGGAGATCAACTTTGACGCCGAGGTGGAAAAGACATTGATGGGATTGGGATTCGTAAGATCTGATTTCACGCGCCCAACACATGAATTCAGCGGTGGTTGGCGCATGCGAATAGAACTTGCAAAAATATTGTTGCAAAAACCTGACCTTATTCTGCTGGATGAGCCAACGAACCACATGGATATAGAATCCATTCAATGGCTCGAGGAATTTCTCATCAACAATGCCAAGGCGGTCATCGTGATAAGTCACGATAAGACATTCGTGGATAACCTGACAAATCGCACCATCGAAATGACGATGGGACGTATTTATGATTATCGGACGAACTATACCCATTACTTACAACTTCGGAGAGAGCGCCGAGAGCAACAACAAAAACAATTCGACGATCAAAAAAAACAAATTGCGGACATACAGGAATTCATCGATCGATTTAAGGGAACGTACTCCAAAACATTACAGGTGCAATCCCGGGTGAAAATGCTTGACAAGATCGAGATCGTTGAAGTGGATGAAGTTGATTCATCGGCATTAAACCTGAAGTTTCCGCCTGCACCGCGATCGGGTAACTATCCGGTTATTGTCGAAGGTCTTTCGAAAAATTATGGAGAACATGTGGTATTTAATAATGTTTCTCTCACCATTGCTCGGGGTGAAAAAGTTGCGTTCGTTGGCAAGAATGGCGAAGGCAAGTCAACTCTGATCAAAGCGATAATGGGTGAAATAGACTTCGATGGAAAGCTGCAACTAGGTCATAATTCACTTGTTGGTTACTTTGCCCAAAACCAGGCGTCCTTGCTTGACGAAAGGTATACCGTTTTTGAAACGATTG
>DATHIE010000176.1:0-2878 GCA_035316905.1 Chryseolinea sp.
GATAATCGTGGGATCATTTGGTGGTACAGATAGTGTAACGGTCGGAGCCACGTTGCTAGCTACGACACTAACTGTTGATGCAGAAGAAGTGTTCACGGCATTTTGATTATCTGTAGCTTTTGCAGTAATCGAATACGTTCCAACTGGTACGGCCGGCCACGTAAAAGAGTAGGGGCTGGATAGATCTTCGCCAAGTTTAGTCGCTCCGTTGTAAAATTCCACTTTGGTTACCGAGCCACCATTGTCAGTTGCGTTAGCTGTGATTGTTATCGAAGCACCTGCTGCAAAGGATGCATTGTTTGCCGGTGCTGTTAGTGTCACCGCCGGTGGAGCGTTTCCTGCTACATTGATCGTAACGGCACTCGATGTAGCGGTTGCATTCTGGTTGTCTGTTGCACGCGCCGTGATGCTAAACGTTCCTGCGGGAACACTTGCCCATACAAAAGAGTAAGGACTGGTCGCATCTTCGCCCAACTTCGTGGTTCCGTTAAAGAATTCCACTTTTGTGACAGACCCAGTACCATCTGAGGCATTGGCTGATAAAGTTACAGATGCGCCTGCAGCAATAGACGCATTATTCGCAGGAGCGGTTAATGCCACTGATGGAGGCGTATTAGGCGAGGTGACCGTGACTGTTACAGGCGACGACGTTCTAATAGCATTCTGATTATCGGTAGCCGTGGCTGTAAGAGAGAAAGTACCGGCCTGAACGTTGTTCCATGCTAAGCTGTATGGGCTGGTTAGGTCTTCTCCGATTTTAGTTGTTCCAGTGAAGAATTCAACTTTTGAGATAGATCCATCTGCATCAGATGCCGTTGCTGTCAAGGTTATGTTTGCCCCTGCGGTAAAACTTGCGTTGTTGGCAGGACCTGTGAGATTGACAGATGGAGGACTATTCGCCGGTGTTGCCGAGTAGCTGGCCGGATCTCTTAAGAAGGCACTGAGCATAGGTCCGTATGTGGCAAAGTCGTTGTCCGCCACGAGCAAATAATCGAACGTGTCGCTGGTGGTCGTCCCATCATTCTCAAGTTTCCTCACGACATTTCTCCACAAACTGTGATTGAAAAAATAAAGAACTAGCGGCGCGTCTCCTATATCCTTGTAGACTGCATAATAGCCACCCGTGTACCAGTACCGTATAATGTCAGTGAATGTATTGGTCGGCATACCGGTCAGGTCAATTCCTGATGTAGGTCTGTGATTGTCGTAATAGTCATACTGGTTTCCATTTCCAGCCCAGGAGACGTACCTGAATCTTTTCATCACAACGTATGATGACCAGAAGTCTGTAGTGTTGTATGTAGGGGAGTTGTATCTATAACCAGCAAAGTGAAGAACTACCACTTTATTCGCAATAGAGTTATCTTTTAAATATGCATTAGCTATTGATGAAACGTTTCCCCCAACCAGGATAACAAGTGGTTTTTCGGGTGTGGCCTTGTGTGCTTCAGCAATGATCAAATCGACACCAGGGCTTGAGCTATATTGTGTTTGTTCAATCACGCCGCTGGCAGGTTTTACTAACGCTATGCTTGTCCCTTTTATGGGCGCAGGAATATTTTGGAGGCCGGATTGTTGAGCCCTGTTGTACAGATCTACCCAGTCTTTGAATGTATCGTCGTGAGTAAACGTGTAGTTGGGCTGGTTGTACATATCGCGGGTATTAATGTTTCCCACAAGACGGACCTGCCCTTTGTGGGCCTTTAACCAAATGAAGAAGGGGTCAGGAGTGTCATAAACAAGATCATTATCGTAAATGACAGGGTTAGTCTGGTCGACTCCTGTCAATTGAAGGCCATTGGAAATTGTATAAGGGACCTTAGGAGATTGAGCAAATGCACTTGAACACCAAACTATCAGGACAATTAATTTACAGACAATCCTCATCACTCCTTTTTTTTAAATTAATCTTCTTATTCATCACACGCAGAACGAATGACGTTTGATTCAACAAACAATGCGTTCCCCCGTAGGGGTGACATATTGGTAGCCCCGGGTGTCAACCCGTGGCAATTGATGCGATTATTATCAGCGCGCCGGAACGCATGACCTTTGATCCGTTCACTTATTCTGGGGCGCAGCTGAACGAACAATTTCGGGTCAGCAGTGCCGACTAAAGAACAATCCGCACGGCTCCGCGTATATCATCACCTTTGTGAAGTCGTATGATGTAGTAATACGCATCTTCGCTGAGTGGTTTGCCATCGACCTTCCCATCCCAGGTGTTGTTGTAGTTTGCCGTTTCGAATACTTTCTGACCGAACTTATTGAATACCATGAGAATGGATTTTTCGAAAAGCTCCGTCTGTGGCCATTCCCAAAAATCATTCACCCCATCGCCATTTGGTGTAAAGTAGCGTGGGATGGCGCTTTGTACGATGAGGTCAGTAGCGACTGTGATCTTTATCTGGTCAACACCAGTGAGACCTTTTTCGTCGGTAACGGTAAGTTCGAGGGTATATGTTCCTTCGATGAGTTCATTAAGGTTAATGATCTGGGATGCCCGGTCCTCGACTACAACTGTGCTTGGCCCTGAAACCTGAATCCACGAAAATTTTAGCGTAGAACCGTCAGCAGATGCCCCGCTTCCATTTAAGGTCACCGAGTTCACAGGCAACGTGAGAAATACATCATCGCCTGCATTTGCCGTGGGATTGACAGTATCCTTTATCGTAATAGTCACGGGCTCCGAAGTATTGACAGCACTCTCATTGTCCGTCGCTTTTGCTGTGATAGCATAACTTCCAGCTGTTATGTCATTCCAGGCAAAGCTATAGGGGCTGCTAACGTCTTCCCCGATTTTAGCGGTGCCATTGTAGAATTCAACCTTTGCTATGGACCCATTGGCATCCGATGCTTTCACGTCAATTGTGACTAC
>DATHIE010000177.1:0-3954 GCA_035316905.1 Chryseolinea sp.
TTTAGTAAAGGCGTGACGGTTCGCAAATTCTTTCTCTGCCTCAAAAGAATCCATATTGTACTTCTTCACCTGCGAAAGTGTATTTTCCCAAAGTTCCTCGGAATCACCCAGGCAAATGAGATGGAATTTATTGGCGCTGTAATACTTGAGGGCAGCGATGTAGTTCGGTTCGGCCAGCTGGAAGTCATCAGCACCATTTTTTGCTCCCTTATGCTGATCTGAGAAAATGATAAACCGGCTATTTTGGTGGTCGAGGGGGATAACCATTCCTTTCTTTCCCTGCGTAGTTTTGATTTTTAACTTTAGTTTGCTTAATGCCTCAAACACCCTGTTACGGTCAGGGTTTGAGCCGAGTCGCCATGCCAGCCACCGGATTGGTTTCAGGAATAAGTAACGGATCAGTCTTCGCATCTGTATGTGTAAGCAAAACGATGGCCACTGTAACAAAACACACAGGTAGTTGTTGCACAACCTTTTCGCTTAAACTTTTTTTTGACCACCAATAAAATAACGCAAAAGCTCTCCATAAAATCCATGTTTGAATGAAATCGGGATTACTTGAATTCTATACCTTGAAGCCCTAAAGTTAAGTACGATCACTATGAAATATCTATTGATGACACTTTGCTTTCTGGCCGCGGCAAACGGACTCGCGCAGGAAAACGCCGTTGGGGTATTCCAGGATCATGTCGATGTAGGGAATCCCAAAAACGCGGGCACAACTCAGTATGACTCGAAAACACAGACCTACAATCTCAAGGGAAGTGGATATAATATCTGGTTTAACAGGGATGAGTTCCAATTTGCTTACAAGAAGCTCAAGGGAAATTTTATCGTAACGGCCGACTTTGAATTTGTTGGAAATGGAACAGACGGTCACCGGAAGATTGGATGGATGGTGCGGGGTTCAAAGGATGATAATGCCATGCATGTGAGTGCGGTGGCGCACGGCGACGGACTTACCGTTTTGCAATGGAGAAGATTGCGTGGAGCGTTCATGAGGGATCCTGAAGATGAGGCCTTTTCTCCGAAAAAGAATTATCGGACGATTCAGCTGGAACGGGCAGGAAAAGAGATCATCATGCGTGCCGCTCACCCCGGTGAGCCCCTTCAGACAATTGGGTCAGTTACACTTGAGGATATGCCCGACGAGGTATTAGCAGGTTTATTCATCAGTTCTCACAATCCGGAATTGGTCGAGGAAGCCAATGTTTGGAACGTGCGTATAGATCAGCCGGTACCCGACAGCTACAACCCCGGCCGGGAAGGTTATCTGGGCTGTAGGCTGGAGCTCATGAATGTTTTCGATGGAAAACGAAAAGTTATCCACGAGGAATCGGGACGTTTTGAAGCACCTAATTGGATGCCGGACGGAAAGAAATTGATTATCAACAAGGATGGCTCATTGTATAAAATACCGGTGGAAGGAGGGGAGCTCGAAAAGATAAATACGGGAACGGCCAATAGAAATAATAATGATCATGGGATCTCATTTGATGGTAAGATGCTGGCACTTAGCCATCATCGAGATGGACTTCCGGGAGGTGGATCAACCGTTTATGTGGTGCCGATCGAAGGTGGCACACCTAAGCAAATTACTGAGCATACACCATCCTATTGGCACGGATGGTCTCCGAACAACAAGGAAGTGCTGTTTGTTGGTCAACGCGATGGAAAAAATTATGACATCTATAAAATTACCTTGAATGACAGCAAGGAAATCAAGCTTACAAGTAACAATGGAACACACGCCGATGGTCCTGAATATTCTCCTGATGGGAAATACATTTATTACAACGGCAACCAGTCGGGCACTATGCAGATCTGGCGAATGAAACCAGACGGATCGGTCAAAGAACAATTAACCTTCGACGATAACAACAATTGGTTTCCCCATATATCGCCTGACGGTAAATGGATAGTTTACATTTCATTTCCTTCCACTATTCCTGTCAGTGCTCATCCTTCCTACAAACGCGTAACCTTAAAACTGATGCCCGTATCCGGTGGGGCACCAAAGGTTATCGCCTACCTGTACGGCGGCCAGGGAACGATCAATGTTCCTTCTTGGTCGCCGGACAGTAAATCCATTGCTTTTGTGAGCAATTCCGGGAAATAGCTATCCTCGAATACAAAATGCATTTTTCACGCAAAGGAAAAATGCATCGGCATGACTCATTCTTGGGAAGCAGAGGAGATCACTTGCTTTAACTTGAAAGTGTATCTCAAACACGAAGGCCGCCAAGCGCAGTTCTGATCTGACGCAGTCGCGCAAGCATGAATCTGGTTTGTCCGAAACGCCCTGGAAAGGAAAGAAAGTTCTTGACATGCTAAACCCAAGCGAAGCTTGAGCACGCACTATGAAACCTGCTCTCAGCGCCCTTTGCGCATCGAGGTACGCTATCAAGTTAAAGATGAAAGGACCGCACGGTGCCTGACACGAAGAAGCCGCAGTGATGCATTTAAAATTCCTTTGCGTTTAAAAAGGTATTTTTTTCTAATTCAAAAACTCATACAGTTATTGAGGAACCCCTAAATCCCCTCAAGGGGACTTGAAATGCAATTACTAAATTATATTTGGTTACTGAGTGGTACGGGGCAAAGTTTGAATTTTATGAATCAATAGACGTCTTTTGAACGAGGATGTATTTGTATTCCTGTCGCAATGATTGAAATAAGAAACGCAGTTGTTATTAAAAGCGGAAACAAACTGTTTGACCACTTTAGCTGGAAGATCAAAGACGGCGAGCATTGGGTAATAAGCGGACCAAATGGAAGTGGTAAAACAACACTGCTTGAGATAATTTCGGCAGCTGTACACCTTCCGCAAGGGGAGCTGACTTTTAGTTTTATCGACGGCGACACGTGGGACGAACGCTATGCTCAACGTAGAAGGAAGATACATTACATCCCGGCGCACGCTATCCACACATTGTTAAGCGACGTCCAGGGACTTTATTATCAACAACGATACTATGGTATTGGTGATGAGCGAATCCCATTGGTAAAAGAAGTTCTGGGAACATCAGGAGAAGAAATTAAAAACCTTCCCATTCCAGAAAGCCTTTCTATAAATCATCTCCTCAACCTGGAAGTAACGCGTTTGTCAAACGGGCAGCTGAAGAAAGTATTGCTTTTGAAAGCAGTTGTCGCGGAAATCCCGAAGTTGCTCTTACTGGACTATCCGTTCGAGGGATTGGATTTCGACAGCCGTGAAGATCTTTGCCGATTTATTGATTTCCTGGTATTGACTTATGGGGTTCAGATAATTCTCGTTGACCACCATCACCATTTGCCGCGTGTGATTAACCGAAAGCTTACCCTCAACGAGTTTGCTATTGAAGCGGAAGAAGTTTATTCACTAGGACCGTCCGTTGTATCTTCACCTAAAGGGACTCCATCCGACAATTCCCACCCGAAGGTTCCGGTTATCGAAATAAAGGATCTGAAAATTAAATATCAGGATCATATTGTGTTGGAGGAGTTCAATTGGACCGTTCATCAGGGTGAGCGTTGGGCATTAATAGGGAGGAACGGGTCGGGAAAAACGACGTTGTTCAGTATGATCTTCGCGGATCATCCTATGGCCTACAGTCAGCAGATATGGTTGTTTGGTCGACGTCGGGGCACCGGTGAGTCGATATGGCAGATTAAAAATAGGATCGCATATGTTGGACCCGAACTGGTTAGCTATCTCGCTCCCAGATCCATAAGCCTGTCGGCGCGGGAGCATATCCGTAGCATAAATAAAAAATTAAACGAGAGTAGCCTGAATGTGCTTATCGATCATTTCGGCGCCCAAAATTTTATGGACAAGCCAGTGAGATCTTTATCTTCAGGTGAGTTGCAACTGATGCTGATCATGAACTGTTTTCTCACTGACAAGGAGCTTCTGCTGCTGGACGAGCCTTTTCAGTTTCTCGATGGTAGACAAAGGCGCAATCTAAGTCGTTA
>DATHIE010000178.1:0-2010 GCA_035316905.1 Chryseolinea sp.
TGTTTTCGGGACTGCATGCAATAACGAGTTCCAAAGGTCCAAACAGGATCTATGCAACTGGTGGGCTACGATATTGGAAAGATGGCCGTGATGTACCGGATATTATTACGGGATTATGCGATTACCCCGCGACTGACAAGCACCCGGCTTTCACGGTACAGCTACGCGTGAATTTTGAAGACGGTGGAGGTGGTGGTGAAAGAATTAAGTTGATCGGCACAGAGGGTGTAATTACTGTTGGCTGGAGTGAACTCAATGTGGAAATCAATAAGATTCCAAAAGCTCCTGGATTTGGCGGATGGGATTCATTCAATACGTTCAGCAGTGCTCAACAAAAGGAATATGAAAAATGGTATAAGAGCCATTTCCCTGCTGGTCAGCCCGAGATGATAAATCCAGGGACATCATATAAAGCACCAGAGAACTACGACGCGAACTACGACCATCACATGAATTTCTATAAAGGTATTCGTGAAAAAGCACCGATAAAAGAAGATGCGCTCTTTGGAATGCGTGCAGCGGGCCCTGCACTTGCATGCAATAAGAGTGTTTTTGAAAAGAAGATCGTGCAGTGGGACCCGGAAAATGCTAAAGTCGTCGTTGCTTAAGTGTTAATGCTACTTTGTCCGTTGAATAAAATTTGATCTCATTCGATTGAGAACATACAATTTCTTTTTAACGCAGAGGGTTTCTAAATAGCAACAGTGCTGCTTCCACGTGTCTGCCACCGTGCGTCAAATTCACCTGGACACATGGTTCACCTAGACGCGGAGGGCGCGGAGACACGCGCGCTGCGCTTGCAGAAAGCGCATCAGAACTTTCCTCCAGCATTGTCGCGCATCTTGCCTTCTCATTTTATTGAGAATACGCAAATACATTTTTTAACGCAAAGTTTTTTTTAATGCATCAGTGCTGCTTCTTCATTTGTGGCACCGTGAGCAAATTCACCTGGCACACATGGTTCATCTGAACGCGGAGGCGCAGGGGCAGACGCTTACGGAACGAGCATCAGAACTTTCATGCGACATTCTTGTACATTTGACTTAAAAGTTCTGATGAAATACAACCAAGCAACGCTTGACTTCGCCTGATAAGAACTACACCCTGCGCCCTCCGCGCTATCGGATAAATTAAGAAAGCAGATGACTTTAGCTCCCCGTGCCTCTCACGAACGAGCCGCACTGATGCATTTAATTCCTCTCTGCGGTAATGCCTTTAAAGAATCCAGCTAAGAACTTCATTAGACAAATTTGGGTAACATTGCAAAAGTAGGATTATTAATCTTTGGCTATACAGGAAGAGAGATTACAAAACGTGAGCCTTTTCCAAAGTCTGTGATCAATTGAATCGTTCCATTCAATTTTTGCACTGCCTTTTTGACAATGTATAGTCCGAGCCCATTTCCTTTCGATCGTTCATTGGCGCGGTAATACATATCGAAAATTTTCTCCCTGTATTCATTGCGGATACCTTGCCCGTTGTCCTCTATCTCGATGACGACCATATCTTTATCACCATAAGCTCTCAGGTGTATGAACGGTTCCTTCGTTGCCCTGAAGTAAATGGCATTCTCCACGAGGTTTTCAATAATTGTCTTTATCATCGCCGGATATGAAACAAACGGTTTGTCCAGCGTCACGCCGCATTGGGTTCGGATCCCGAACAGTACTATCTCTTCGCGAAAACCGTCGCACACGTTGTCGAATATCTCTCTGATCAGAACTTCTTTGTAAACGAGTTGCTGCGCCCCAACATCGCTTATAGACTGAAGCTTCACTAGCATTTTGTCAAGGCTCATTGCGGTCTCTTTTACCTTCGAAAAAAGTTCGAGAGCCGACTTATCCTTTATAGTAATCTTTGCAACCTCCGCGAGGCCCATAAATGTTGTTAAAGGTCGGCGGAAGTCATGGGACGATCTATAGAAAAATGTATCCAGTTCTTTGTAGGCTTCCTGAAGCTGCGAAGTGCGTTTCGGAACGATCGAATCGAGGTCGCGGTTGATCTCGGTTA
>DATHIE010000179.1:0-4258 GCA_035316905.1 Chryseolinea sp.
ATGGAGCAGAACCCACGACGAAGCAATCCCCTCCCTACGAAGTGCGAACCTGGAAGACTGGTCCACGACGCGATGGTATGGAGCAGAACCCACGACGAAGCAATCCCCTCCATACGAAGTGCGGAACCTGGAAGACTGGTCCACGACGCGATGGTATGGAGCAGACCTCACGACGAAGCAATCCCCTCCATACGAAGTGCGAACCTGGAAGACTGGTCCACGACGCGAAGGTATGGAGCAGACTCCACGACGAAGCAATCCCCTCCATACGAAGTGCGAACCTGGAAGACTGGTCCACGACGCGATGGTATGGAGCAGACCTCACGACGAAGCAATCCCCAGACTATAACGTGCTCAACGTGGCAGGCCTGCGACTAACGCGATGGAATGGAGTGCCTCGTTTCGGTTAGCACGGAATGGCATTCATCCAAAGAATAAAATGGACCGGAAGCGTCTCTGTTTTCCGGATGTGTACTTCGTAGTCTGGGGATTGCTTCGTCGCGAGCCGGCAACGAGGTTGCCAGCCGCTCCTCGCAATGACGGTAAGTCCGGATTTGCGAGCTGACGGGCCGGCCAGCGTGATGGCGCGAAGCAATCCCCAGCCGACAGGGTGCTCTACGGGATGACTGCGAATTGGACAGAATCCATAAACACTTAACTCATAACTAATTCACACCCCAACCCTCCAATAAACCATATTTCATAACCAATTCACTTCCAAACCCTCGCCCGCAAACTTCTCAACTCATAACTAATTTCCATATATTTACCCCCCTTGAGACCTAGGAAAACGACAATAATGACTCGAATTTGGCTGCTTTTTGGAGCTAGTGTATTGATTTTCAGTGCCTGTGTACCAGCCAAGAAGCTGGTGTATTTACAGCAGGGCGATGAGTTGAAAAAACGCAAGGAGATCATCAAAGACTCCGTCTTGCGCATCCATCAGCTGGACTTCGACGAATACAGAATTCAGCCGCTTGATATGCTCAGCATAAATTTTGAGACACTTACAGAGGATAACGCTGTGTTTAATTTCCTGGACAAATTATCAAGCCAGGTAAGAAGCGGGGGTAATGTTGCCGGAGCTGCCGCCGCCACCGGGATTCTCGTTAATACTGAGGGGGAAATTGAATATCCGGTTCTTGGGAAAATAAAAGTAGCGGGTTTGACTGTGTTTGAAGCGCAGGATACACTGAAAGCGGCTGCATCAAGGTTTGTGGCAGATGTGGTGGTCAGGGTGCGCATGCTTAATTTCCGGTTTACTGTGCTCGGCGAGGTAAATGGAGAACAAACAGTGGTTTCATCAAATACAAGACTAACGATGATGGAGGCAATCGGATTATCAGGCGGTTATGCAGAATTAGCTGACCGTAGCGTTGTAAAAGTGATTCGACAAAATGGCCCACAGGTGGAGATCTATTATATCGACCTCCTTAAGGAGCAGTTTCTGGAGTCCCCTCATTATTACGTACAGCAAAATGACGTAATCATTGTACCTCCATTAAAGCAACGCACCTTTAGAAGATACTGGGTAGGCAACCTGGGTATTATTACCGCAACCCTTTCTTTTGCGGCGTTAATGATTTCTTTATTTAATACAAATTGAACGCACCAACGACAATACCAGACTTTGCGGACGTAGCGGGAGGCAAAGAATCGCAAGGGTTACAAATCAACTTCAAGCGCGTCCTCGACCGGGTCATTCGGCTATGGTACGTTATTGTTATTTCACTTACCCTTGCCGTGTGCATTGCCTTTCTGGTTAATCGGTATAGCAGTCGCATATATCCTGTTACAGCGTCGATCATTATTAAGGAGAATGAAGAAAATGCAGGCGCTAAGTTTTTGTATAACAATGCCCTGATAAGTCCCTACAGGAACTTCCTCAACGAGATCTATATTATGAAATCGTATCCGTTGTTACAGGAAGTAATCGAAAGCCTGGGCTTTGATGTATCCTATTACCGGGAAGGCGACATCATGACAACCGAATACTATGATAGGGATTTTCCTGTACGGTTCCACGTAATGCAAGGTACCAAATATCCCTACGGCTTGTCGATGTATTTCCAGGTAAAGGATGAACACACTTATTCGCTGCAATACCTCACAGAAGACGAGAACCGCTCCGGAAAAGAATTTTCCTCGTTACACTTCGATGACACTATCCAGGTGAATGGCTTTAAGCTGCTCCTCGCTAAGCAAAGTAGTGTGACCGAAATTTTTGGAAAGCGCTTTGTCGTGCGTTTCAATAATCCGCTTACGCTTGCCAAACAGTATTCCAACCGCCTTTTAGCGGAATGGGCGATGCCTGGGGCATCCGTTGTAAACCTCGATATCAATGGTCCTGTAGCCCAGAAGGAAATAGATTTCTTGTCTAAATTCATTGAACGCTACCAGTCTTATGATGTGGATAAAAAGAACAAAGTAGCGACCCTGGCTATGAGTTTCCTGGACCACCAGTTAGTAGTGACCGGTGACTCACTGAAATTGTACGAAGACCAGGTGGAAAATTTCAAACGCCGTAACACGATAACTGGTTTAGGCGCAGAGACCAACCGCTTATACCTGAAGGTCCAGGGGTATGAAGAGCAGAAATTTCAATACAAGCTGAATGAAAGCTACTATGCTTATCTGACAAAACTATTACAAAGCGATCAGTATGATGGAATCTTTACTCCGAAAAGCGTCGGTATCTCCGACAATATCGTGGCAGGCCTGATCACCGAAGTTATCGGATTACAAAATCAGGTTAATGTTTACATGAGCAATAAAAGCATTGAACGGTCAGTAGACAATCCCTTGCTTACCAGTGCGCTGCAGCGAATCGCCTTTTTAAAGAACGATATTCTAAAAGCTATCGAGAACAGTCGAAAGACCGAGCAGATCAGTATTGAGTTTATTGATGATCAGATCAGGTTAGTGGAGAACCAATTGGCCAAACTCCCCAGTACAGAACGGGAATTAATAGACATTCAGCGAAACTATTCCCTAAAGGAAAATCTCTATGTATTCCTGCTTCAGAAAAGGACGGAAGCCGGGTTATCCAAAGCATCAACAACTTCCGATATCGTGGTGGTCAACCCGCCGATGGCAGCGGGGGCCATTAGGCCGAAAACCGTCCAAAACTATGTAATTGCATCAGCGGCAGGTCTGCTCCTACCTATATTATTCTTTATTGTCCTGGAGATGACGAATAAAGGATACAATCCAAAGACGACATTGAAAAGATTACCAGCGTACCGTTCATCGGCGCTATCGGGCACAATGCTTCGGGAGATCCGCTTGTGGTTTTTAACAAAACACGCTCCGCTTTGGCTGAATCATTTCGCGCGCTGCGATCCAACCTCAATTACTTCACGGGAAATAAGGATCACCAGGTGTTCATGGTGACATCGACGATACCTGGCGAAGGCAAGTCGTTCACCACACTTAACCTGGCAACCGTATTTGCATTGGCAGGTAAGCGTACCATTATCCTTGGCGCAGACTTGCGACGGCCGAAGCTGGCAGAGGAGCTTAAGCTGCAAAATACTGTCGGCCTAAGTCAATACCTATCAGGAATGGCAACACGCGACGAACTGATCCAGCCGTCTTCCGTTGAAAATCTTTTTTTGATCGCGGGCGGGCCGATGCCACCCAATCCTAGCGAGTTGCTGCTCCGGCCGGCGATGGCTAAATTAATGGTTGAGCTGCGGCAGGACTTCGATTTTGTGGTAATTGACACGCCTCCACTTTCTTTCGTCGCGGATGCATTTGTGTTATCTACTTATGCAGATCATACCCTCTATGTGATCCGACAGGACTTCACCCCCAATATGGCGCTGCAATCGCTAGAAGATTTTTATCAGACGGGTAAGTTGACCAATATCAGCATCCTGTTCAATGACTTGCGGAAAACGGGATTTGGATATGGGTACGGTGGGTATGGGTACGGATATGGATATGGATACGGATATAGTTACGGATATTCAAAAAAGAAAAATAATAACGGTTACTATAGTGAGTAAAATTTTAGTGGTCAGTTAACTCGATGTAAATACTGACGAATTTGAAAAATATGCTAAGTGGTAAATCAATTCTTATAACTGGTGGAACGGGATCATTAGGGAAATCGCTATGCAGCCATATTTTGACAAAATTTCCTGACGTAAGGCGCCTCGTCATTTTTTCACGCGATGAGCAGAAACAATTTGTTATGGCGCAGGACTATCCTGCTGACAAGTTTCCGCAGGTTAGATTCTTTATTGGTGATGTT
>DATHIE010000180.1:0-16650 GCA_035316905.1 Chryseolinea sp.
TGGAACTTGTCTTGCGCGTCAGCTACTGTAATCTTTCCTTCTTTTTGGTTTCCTTTTGAGTGATTATATGTCTCGGTGTGAATGGTTCCATGCACAACGCCCGGATCGTATCCGACATGTTCCATAATGTCAATTTCACCGCTTGCTGGCCAACCTCCATATTTCCAGTCAGTGGAAAGCATCCAGATCGCAGGCCATGTTCCTTTGCCGCGCGGCAGCTTTGCCAGGATCTCTAAACGGCCATAAAGCCAGTCTCCTTTTTGTTTGGACACGATGCGTGTAGAAGTATAAGGTTTGCCCCCTTTGTCTTCACGGTGCGCTTCGATAATAAGTTTGCCATTTTCAACACGAACATTCCGTGACTCACTGGTATAATATTCGAGCTCATTATTTCCCCAACCACATACGTTGGGACATCCGTCTCCCATATCATAATTCCAACGTGCAGCATCGGGTGCGCCGTTTTTTTCAAATTCATCTGACCAAACCAACTTTTTGAACTCGGCTTCAGAAGGCACGTCGGTTGAATTATCCAAACAGGCCAACAACGGAAGCGCAAGGCAAAGAAGACTGAAGAATCTTTTCACGATTAGAATTTTAGGAGTGAATAATAAAAAACCAACCGCTTTTGAGACCCGGTCGTGTTTAAAGTTAAATGTTCAACGGCAGTTCGACAATAAATTTACTTCCGTTCTTTCCATCGCTCTCTACTGATATCATGCCTTTCAGGGCTGTCACCAGTTCCATGACGATAGAAAGGCCCAGGCCCGTTGAGTTTTCGCCCCCGGTTGGCCGGTTCGACAAACGCTGAAATTTTTTGAATAACAGCGGCTGCTCTGCCGCACTTATGCCCAACCCCTGATCCTGGACTTCAATCTTCACATTCGTTTCACTATGGATCGCGCGAACCCAAACCTGTTTGTTAGGGGGTGAAAACTTTATTGCATTCGAAATAAGATTCTCAAGGATACGACTCAACAAGAGTGGATCTGTACGCACAAGTTTTTCACTTTGATGGTGTTCTAACGAAAGTGTTATACCTTTTTTCATCGCATGCCCCTGAAACATTTGAACTATGCGCTCCAGAAAAGGCGACAGCTCCACGCTTTCTGCGTTAACAGTATTAAACCCCTGCTCGATCCTGTTCAGGTCAAGCAGGTTCACCACCAGTGTTTGCATGTTGATGCATGCTTCGCGGATCAACTGGAAAAATTCGCGTTGTTTGGGATTGAATTTATCTGTCCCTTGCTGGTAAACAAGATCGATCAAACCGATAACCCGGTTCAGCGGGCTTTTCAGATCATGGATAGTCACGCCAAGAAAATGATTCTTTTCGTCGTTTAGATGGATAAGTCTCTCGTTAGTTTCAATGAGCCTTTGTTCGATCTTCTTTCGCCCCGTAATGTCAGTGACAATTCCTCTGCTCATTACAAAGTTTCCTTGTTCATCACACCTGGCAGTGGCATTCAGCAGAATTTGAAAAGTGCTTCCATCTTTGCGCACAAAGGTGTGCTCCTGGTCACGTATATATCCCTGCTCGAGGAACGTTGCAAACCTCTTGTGATACTTTTCGTGATCTTCGGGAAGAAGAATTTCAGTAACCTTTAATTTTCCGACCACTTCTTCGCGAGTGTAGCCAAGCCAGTCAAGTTCAGTTTGATTCATCCGGACAATAAGTCCATCCGCGTTCAGAGAATGATAGCCGCTTGGGGCGTTATCATACAAATCCCTGATTTCCCTCAGAGTGTCTTCTGATTTTTCATTGCTAACATGTAACGCTTCATAAAAAGACTGGAGCTCTTCGAAGTTGTCTTGCAGATCTCTGTTAAGTTTATCTGTCAGTTGGCTTTTCTTTTCCAACTCCACGGTTCGTTCATGTACCTTGATTTCGAGGTTTTTGTTCGACTCGCGTAAAGCGGCAAGTAATTCTTTGTTCTTCTTTTCTTTGTCCAATAAAGTTTTCAGGGCAAGTCCCGAAATTATGCAGATCAACACAAAGCTTGCATAGTGTATTGTGTCATTAACGGCGTATATTTTTCGCAAACGACTATTTCGCTTTTCAAGCAACTCTTCTTCATGACGTGTGAGGGCGGCAATGCTGACTCTCAGCTCATCCATTGTAACGTTGCCCGAGTCGCTTTTAATGTATGCGATAGCTCCAGTCAGGTGTTTCTGTTTAAATTGCTCGAACACGTCTTGCAATTCTTTCTTTTTAAGATTTACCAATGGTTTTATTCGCTGATTTATCACTGTAGTCTGACGAGGATTATCGGCAGTTAACGTCAAAAGCGTGTTAACTTTATTGTCAATTTGAGGCATTGACGACAAATAAGGATTCAGATAGGATGAGTCTAATGTAAGGATGTACCCACGCTGGCTCGCCTCGACTTCAAGCAACAGATTTAATAATTCCGAAGACTCCTGGATGACGTCATAGGTGTGTGTTACGAGCGTCGTGGTCCGAATCTTTTCTGTCACATTATAATACTTGATACCGCCGCTAATGAGGGTGAGCAGTATCGAGGCAATAAGAAAATTCGCAACACGATCGGACTTCATAAGTTCGGGCTCCTGTTAAAAGTTAAGCTAAATCCCGCTCAGATTCCATAATTCTGACCTTTTTAGGGCCTTTGGCGTGCTGGCTGAGCTCATCGCCGCAAATCGGGCGGCCGTTGAATACAGGTCGAACGGGAAACATTAACTTTAATTGTAACCTTCTTGTAAACCCTGAGTTTCCCATGTCGAAAACTTTATATTCTGATTTGGAATCGCTGACGGACAATGCCTTGATGCTCAAGGTCAAAGACGGAGACCTGGACAGGTTAGGGCTGCTTTTTGAGCGCTATAAGAGACCGCTTTATGGTTTCTTCTATGGAATGAACAGGGATGCCGACTTGAGCGAGGACCTGGTTCAGAATGTTTTTTTCAGAGTCTTGAAATACCGCTATCTCTTTCGCGGCGAGGGCGACTTCAGAACTTGGATATTTCACATCGCGCGTAATGTGAATCATGACAATTTCAGGAAGAACAAGATTCAAAAAAAGGATTCACTCGAGCATTGGGAGGAACGTCTTAGTTCCGGCGAAAATCGGGCGACAGAATTTCAAAAAGATGAGGAATTGCAATTGCTCTCCATGGCCATGGACAGGTTGCCCGAAGACAAAAGAGAAATTCTTTTGATGAGTAAGTATCAGGACAAGAAGTATAAGGAGATCGGTGAAATTATTGGGTGCTCAGAAGGTGCAGTAAAAGTAAAGGTGTTCAGAGCCTTGCAGGAATTGCGGGCTCTCTATAACAAACTGGAAAAACACATGTGATATGAAGACGGAAAGAATAAAAGAGTTAGTCAACAAGTACAATTCAATGCTGGCCGATCCTGCCGAGCTAAAGGAGATTGAACAACTTATTGAAAAGGGAATCATTGACATCGAGGATCTGAACGAATTGCATGCTATTGAGGAACGGGTTTTGTCAATGGAGTCGGCTACTCCTTCTTTATCACTCGATGACAAGTTCTACGACATGCTTCAGAAAGAGAAACGACCTGCGAACGCTTTTTCGTGGAAAAAGATTTTTGCATGGCCAGAACTAGCACCACGACTTGCGTTTGCTTCTGTCACCTTAATTCTAGGGTTGGCCGCTGGTTATTTCTTGAGAACGTCGCCTGCCGAGGACCCACAAATAGCAACGCTCGGTCGTGAAGTAAGTGAGCTTAAAGAAGTGATGATGCTTTCACTCCTGGAGAGGGAATCTGTAACGGATCGTCTGAAGGCCGTAAGCCTTACACAAGAGATGGATCAGGCGAGTCAAAAGGTTACCGGGGCGCTGCTTCAAACCCTTAACAGCGATAGTGACATCAACGTGAGGTTGGCCGCACTCGATGCGTTGAGGATCTACAGCGGCGATAGTAAAGTTCGGCAGGAGTTGATCCGCTCAATTTCAAAGCAGGATTCGCCTTTGGTTCAGATCGCGTTGGCAGAGTTAATGGCGCAGATTCAGGCTAAATCATCGGTTAAGGAACTCGAGAAGATCCTGAAAAACGAGAATACTCCGACGGATGTAAGGAAAAAGATCGAACAAAGTCTGAAAGTTTTGATCTGATAATTATTAACACACGCAGAAAAATATTCAATCAATATGAAAAAGATAATTACATCGTCGTTGGCCTTGATCCTGATTGCAGGAGTATTTTCACTCAAGGCGCAGACGCATACGGAAAAGATCACCAAAGAGTACACATTTGAAAAGAAAAGTTCCGACAATGCTATTATCATCGCAAACATCAATGGTAGTGTCAAGGTCGAGGGATACACGGGCGACAAGATTATTGTGGAGGTGAACAAATCCATTTACGCTAAGACAAATGAGCGCCTGGAAAAAGGCAAAGCGAATATTCAGCTCGGAGTCGTTGATCGCGCCGATACATTAATACTCTATGTCGAAGGTACTGGTGCACAATTCGGTCGCAAGAAGGACTCACGCCATTCTCGCAGCAACGTAGGTTGGGAATATGACTGGTGTTGTAATAACACTGGAAATGGAAACGGGGGTAACTGCAACTGCAACTGTCGCAATGAATTTGATTACAAAATGGATTTTGTGGTAAAGGTCCCTTCTTCCGTACACGTGGTGGCAAGCACAATCAATGATGGTAATATTTCCGTCAACAACGTTTCTGGCGCAGTCATCGCGGATAATATCAACGGCAGTATCCACCTTAATAAGCTTGTTCGTGAAGCGAGGGCAAGCACGATCAACGGCGACGTGGATGTGGAATATCTTGCCAATCCGACAAAGGATTGCAGGTTCTACAGCTTGAACGGTGATATAAACGCTCTGTTTCAACGAGGACTTGCAGCCAATATGAGCTTTGAAAGTTTTAATGGAAGTTTCTACACGAATGTCGAGAAGCTCGAAAATATTCCCGTCCAGCTTGAAAAGAAAGAGTCATCAGACAAAGGCATTAAGTACAAAATAAACGGGAACAGGTACAAGATTGGTAGCGGAGGTAACACCTTCCTTGACTTCGAAACATTCAACGGTAATGTATATCTGAAAGAAAAAACAAATTGATCCGCCACAAAAAAATTGATCCTTAAAAAAGAAAGTTGAATTTTTAATAATGACATAAGATGAAAAAGAAAGTTTTAATTCTGTTAACAATGTTAGCCTTGATTCTTCCGGTGATTTTTCCTGTGGTGGCATGGGCGCAACAAAGTGGAAATGAATTTACCATTCCGCTCTCAGATCCGGCAAAACGCGGCAAGCTGAAGGCTAGAATCAATTACGGTTCAATCACCGTAAAAGGAACGGCGCGAAAGGATGTGCTTGTGCGATACACCGCAGACCAGGATGAAGACCGGGGTAAACATGAATCGAAGGATGGTTTGAAAAGAATTGGCGGAGGAGGGATGGACCTGGAAGCCGGTGAGAATTCGAATACCGTGACGGTAAAATCAGATTCATGGAACAACAAGCTAAACCTTGAAATAGAAATTCCCTCGGGAATGGATCTTGAAGTCAAAACGTATAACGATGGCGATCTCATAATCTCAAACATTCAGGGTGCGGCTGCACTTACAAACTATAATGGAGAGATCACTGCGTTGAATGTATCCGGCTCTGTAGTTGCGACCACTTATAATGGGGACATTAAAGTCACTTTCGACAAGGTCACAGGGGATACGCCGATGTCTTACTCAACATACAATGGAGATATCGATATTACTCTTCCGACAACCGTCAAAGCCACCTTCAAGATGAAGACTGAACAGGGTGATATTTATTCAGGATTCGATAATCTTGAAATCAAAAGCAGCGGCCCCGTGCAGAGAAAAGACACTGGATCCAATATGACAAAAATAGTGATAGACGAATGGAAGCGCGGCGACCTTAATGGTGGCGGCCCCGAATTTACCATGAAGAACTATAATGGGGATATTATTCTACGGAAAAAGTAAAACGAATCATCGTTACAGGTTTGGGCCCGGAAATTTCCGGGCCTTCTTTTTTTATATCTACATAAAAACATTACATGAGTGTCATCCATTCTATGAACTCGAAGTCTTATAGCTATACAATTGGCACCTTTGTATCACAGTCAAACTAAGCGCTGTGGCAGCAATGCAAATTTTTTCCAGCGCTTAAGTTTTGATGAAAAAATCGACCCCTCCATGATAATTACAAAAACCACTCTTTCTGCCGCCATTTTCGGCATTGCGCTTCTTGGTCAAACCTCAGGCAACAAGTCACCGAAAGAACCGGCAAATGTTATTATCGACACCAAGGGACTAAGCATCGACCTTAAATGGGCTACGAATAAAAATGAGTCCACAGCTCTTACCGACGCTGACCTCGACCTTGATGTGCTAAGTTCTGAGGGCGAAATACTCTCCAGCTACAATAAATCTGAATTTGAGCACGTAAACCTTACAAGCATTTTGGCCGACGGCACGTACACGATCAAGGTGAGTTTGTTCGAGATGTACAAAAAGAGCAAATACACTCTCAGCGTCACTGGCGCAGCTTGCGGAAAGAATTTCAACGCAACAGGCGTGTTAAAAGAAGGGGTTCAGCCTTCTATCGATGTTATCAAAATCGTCAAATCCGGCGATCAATTTACGTTGACAACCATTTAGGTCGACCTATTCCCGGTCGATATCAAATTCCACCCTTCGGTTCAGCTTGCGGTCATCGTCCGATTTCTCGCTTACAATGGGCTTGGAACTACCATATCCGTGTGCCTCAATCCGCGCAGATTCGACCTTAAACCGATAAATGAGATAAGCCTTTATGGCATCGGCCCGCGCCTGCGACAACCTCAGGTTGGAATCTTCTTTTCCCTGAGAGTCTGTGTGTCCCGAAATGTTTAGCCTGAATCGTGGATGGTCGATTAGAAAGTTTGCCAGTTTATCAAGGTCTGAATGCATCGCCGGAAGGATGTCGGCCTTTCCATTTTCAAATTCCAGTGACTTAAACGCAATCTTGCTTTCAATCGGATCAGCTTCCCTGTTCATCTCAGTATCACCGTCCATAAAGAAAAGTTCTTCGATCCGGAAGAAGTCGTCGCCCTGGATAATGAGCAGATAATTTCTCTTGTTGATAAGATTGAAATCAAATGATCCATCTTCACGAAGGAACTTTGGAGCAACCTCAACGCCCTTGTCAAGGTCGATGACCGAGACGATGCCTTTAAAAGGTTTTTTCGTTTCCGAATTGATGAGAGTCCCTTTGAGTTTTGCAACTGCGTTTGGCTGCGCTTCCATCGGAACAGGGAAGGAGTGAAGATCTAAATTGTTGATATCATTCTCGATTGATCGCGCGTAATACAGATAATTAGATTCGGAATCAATTGTGAAGTAATACTCGCTGCCTTGTCCATTAACTAACGGACCGATGTTCTTTGGTTCATCCCATGTGGGCATTCGTTTATAAGACTTGTAGATGTCGAAGTCACCGAACGAAAGTGGTTGGCCATTTGAGCTGAAGTATAACACGTTGAATTTGTGATGGAAGAATGGACTTACTTCAAAACCTCGTGTATTAATGATTGGTCCTAGGTTCATAGCCTTTTGCCACGTTCCGTCTTTAGTCTTTACCGAATAATAAATATCTGAAAAGCCGAATCCTCCCAGCCTGTCTGAAGCAAAGAACAATGTATCGCCAGAATGCGAAAGAGAAGGTTGTGAGTCCCATCCATTGGAATTTATGTTCGGTCCGAGATTCCTTACGTTATCCCAGGTGCTGTCGGCTTTGAATTCTGCCACAAAAATATCACAGCTGCCGAGGCCTCCCGGAGAATTGCATCTTGCAAAATAGAGCAGCTTGCCATCTTCACTTAAACATGCGGAGCCTTCGTTATAAGGAGTATTGATTTTTTTGAACTCTTCAGCCCATGCCCACAACGTGTCCGTCCTTACCGTGTAGAAGAGATCTTCATTGTAATTCTTGTTGAGCGGATCCTCGTGACCGTTTCGTTTCGAAGTGAAGAGTAATACGTTGTCCACGTTTCCGATAGTTGGCCCGTAGTCAGCTTTGTCTGAGTTGATCCCTTCACCCATATTAAGCAAAACTCCTTGCGGTGGCCTCAACGTATCGATTTCCCTGCGATACTCCACGAGTTCATAGTATTGTTGAAGTGGAACGTAAAGGTCCGTTTCGTTCTTTGTAAGGGAATCAAATTCACTTTTGACTTTTCGCGGATCGCTACCCTGTGGATGATGTTTTAGGATGAGCTTGTAAAGCAGAACGGCTTCACCCTTAGGGCCAAATTTTTCCGATAGACGGGCGAGATCCCAGAGTAGTTTTGTATCCCTGGAAAAGTTATCGGACCCAAAATTTGTGACGTAAGATTTTAGCTCAGTGTATTTCTGTTCCTCGTCTCCCGCTGGTGCTAATTTTTTAATGCGATCGAGCTTGGCCTTATCCGAGTAATACCTGATCTTATTGACGTTCGGAAAAACGAAAATGTCAGATTGGCTGTAGCTTGTCAGGCTATCATCCAATTGCACCACCCCGCCCTTCTTGAATTTTTTCGCTGGTTTCTGGGCCTTTAGTGGAGTGTGAACCATTAGCCAAAAGGCTGTGGTACAGATCAAAAAATAGGTTTTCACTGAACCTCCGGTTTGTAAAAAATCACGCCAATCAGTTAAAGTTGACATAAATTTGCTTCTTTTACAACTCTCTTGGCACTACTATTGTCCTATTCGCGCACCTGATAAAACCGATTCCCCGATCTGGTAATAAGTCAGTTTGACACAGATTAACCATGTTCAAGGCTCTACCTATACAACTCGTTCAAGAAGAATCGGATGACCTCATACAATTGATAAATCCCGAACAGGACTCGGACCTAAAACCCGAGGATCTGCCTGAGGAAATTTCGATACTTCCCATCAAGAACACGGTACTATTTCCCGGAGTTGTCATCCCAATCACCGTCGGCCGCCAGAAATCGATCAAACTGGTGAAAAAGGCATATCAGGGGAGCAGAATCATCGGCGTAATCGCACAAAAAAATCCGCTTGCGGAAGAACCTTCGGTCGAAGATCTCTATAAGACGGGCACGGTAGCCCGAATTATCAAAATGCTCGTCCTTCCCGACGGCAATACAACCATCATCATTCAGGGAAAGAACCGTTTTGCGGTGAAAGATTATATACAGGAAGATCCATATTTGACAGCCCGTATCGACTTGCTTGCTGAATCGGCACTGAATGCTAATGGGAAAGAAACGGTGGCGCTCGCCCAGTCCCTGAAAGATGCGGCAACAAAAATCCTCAAGCTCAACCCGGAGATACCTATTGAAGCGCAGGTTGCCCTCGATAACATTTCGAGTATGGCATTCCTCGTCCATTTTCTTTCATCGAATTTGAATGTGGATGTGGCAGAAAAACAGAAGATCCTTGAAACGAATAACATTATCGAGCGCGGAACTCTTCTTCTCCAGTACATGCTGAAGGACATTCAAATGTTGGAGATCAAACATGAAATCCAGAAGAAAGTACATACCGATATCGATCAGCAGCAACGCGATTACTTCCTACGTCAGCAGATAAAGGTATTGCAAGATGAATTGGGTTATGACGGTCCTGATAAAGAAATTGAAAAACTTAGAAAACGGTCTGAAAGTAAAAAATGGACCAAGGAAGTTGGAGAACACTTTAATAAAGAGCTCGACAAACTGTTGCGGATAAATCCGATGGCCGCGGAATATCCGGTCGCCATGAACTACGCGGAGTTTATGCTGGATCTTCCTTGGGGTGAATTCACAACAGATGACTTTGACCTTAAGCGTGCAAAAAAGATTCTGGATCAGGATCATTTTGGACTTACAAAAGTAAAGAACCGCATACTCGAATACCTTGCTGTGCTTAAGCTAAAGCAGGACATGAAAGGACCTATTCTTTGTCTTTATGGACCACCGGGTGTGGGTAAGACATCCCTGGGTCGTTCAATTGCAAAGGCGCTTCAACGGAAATACGTGCGGATGTCATTGGGTGGTGTTCATGATGAAGCTGAAATCCGGGGACATCGAAAGACTTACGTCGGAGCGATGCCGGGAAAAATTCTTCAAAACCTTAAGAAAGCGCAATCGTCAAATCCTGTGTTTATCTTGGATGAGATTGACAAGGTAAAATCTGATTTTCGCGGTGATCCTTCATCGGCATTGCTTGAAGTGTTGGATCCCGAACAAAACAATACGTTTGGAGATAACTACCTGGAGGTTGAGTACGACCTTTCAAAGGTTCTCTTTATTGCGACAGCAAATTCCCTCGATACCATTCATCCTGCTCTTCGCGACAGGATGGAAATCATAGAGGTCACTGGTTATACCCTGGAAGAGAAAGTAGAGATCGGTACAAAACACCTTGTGCCCAAGCAATTGAAAGAACATGGCGTTAAACCTTCGAAGGTAAAGATCCAAAAGACGGCTATTGCGAAAGTTGTGAACAGTTACACACGTGAATCAGGCGTAAGGAATCTCGAACGAAAAATCGGCACGCTTGTGAGAAGCATTGCAAAGTCGATCGCTATGCAGGAAGAGTATGAGAAGGTTGTTAGCGAGGACGTTGTTAAAAAAGTTCTTGGCGCTGAGATCTTTGACGAAGAACTCTACCAAGGAAATGATATCGCGGGTGTGGTTACAGGTCTTGCCTGGACACAGGTTGGTGGAGAGATCCTCTTTGTCGAATCCAGCTTGAGCAAGGGTAAAGGCACGTTAACGATCTCAGGTCAGCTGGGTGATGTTATGAAGGAATCAGCTATGGCTGCTTTATCCCATCTAAAATCGAATGCGGAGACGATGGGGCTTGATCACCGTGTATTTCAACAATACGATCTGCATATACATGTTCCGGCAGGTGCCGTTCCCAAAGACGGTCCTTCCGCCGGCATCACGATGTTCACATCGCTTGCATCGATCTATACTCAAAGAAAAATTAAGGCGAAGCTTGCAATGACAGGTGAAATCACATTGCGGGGAAAAGTGCTTCCGGTGGGTGGTATCAAGGAAAAGATACTTGCAGCAAAAAGAAGCGGAATAAAGGAAGTAGTCCTAAGCGCCAAGAACAAGCGGGATGTTGATGAAATTGAAAAGCACTATCTCAAGGGCCTGAACTTTCATTATGTTTCCACGGTCGATGAAGTATTAAGAATTGCTTTGCTTAAAGATCGCGTTGAAACGCCCATGAAGTTTGTCTTTGCCGAACAGAAGATTGCAGTCTGAATTCCTTACTTTTGAATTTTATTATCAGTGGAATTGTAATAGCATATCAGACAATCGGTGCGGGGAAAACTTTTACTATACATGTGGGTTGGATTCTCATCGACATCGCTTGCACAGATTGCAGCGACAAAATCGTTTGGGTTTTTAGATGTCCCTAACAACGCGCGCCTTGCCGCATTAGGAGGTATCAATGTATCACTTAGCGACCGCGACATAAATTTCTTTTACAGCAATCCTTCGCTCGCCGGTGATACGCTGGCTGGTTTTGCTTCAGCGACTTATCAATTCTACATTGCGGACATAGGCAACGCATCGTTTACTTATGGTCACAATTTTTCCCGTATCGGCACCGTGGTGTTCGGTATTCAGCATTTGAATTACGGTACCATCAAAGGATATGATGATACTGGGCAGGAAACAGGTGATTTTAAATCAGGAGAAACGGCGTTCGTAATTTCCAAGAGCCATCAGATATCCAACTTTCGGTTGGGAGCGAACTTGAAATTTGCTTTTTCAAACATTGCAGGGTACCGCGCAAACGCATTGCTCGCTGACATAGGCGGGGTTTTTATACATCCACATCAGGAATTCAGGGTAGGTTTGACGATCCGTAATATAGGCTTTGTTCTTTCTCAGTATTCGGAGACAAGCGATGTATCGCTTCCTTTCGACGTGCAGGTGGGATTGACGTTTAAACCTGAGCACATGCCAATCAGGTTTTCAACGAGTGCGTATAATTTAACAGGAGAAAGTGACTACTTTGATCCTAAAGACGGAGAGCCAGAGCCAGGGACACTGGATAAGGTCCTGCGACATTTCACCTTTGGCGCGGAGATACTTGTTCATAAGAATGTAAATCTGATGATCGGCTATAACTATCTTGTCCACCAGGAATTGAAATTGCCAGACTCTGGTGGCGGAGCAGGACTTTCATTCGGTTTTTCAGCGATGATAAAAACGTTCGAAATTGTTTTTAGTCGCAGTGCCTACGTCGTAGGAAATGCAGGTTATGCATTTACGCTGTCGAAAAATATTGATAACATGATGAAGAGACGAAAGATATGATGGATCCAAATTATTTGACGCCGAAACAGATTGTCGAAGAACTCGACAAATATATCATAGGGCAATATGAAGCTAAAAGAAACGTCGCCATTGCATTGCGAAATCGCTGGCGACGGATGAATGTTAAGTCGGATATCCAGTCTGAGATTGTGCCGAACAATATACTTATGATCGGCGCTACCGGTGTTGGTAAAACTGAAATTGCACGACGGCTTGCAAAGATCGCAGATGCACCTTTTGTAAAAGTGGAAGCATCAAAGTTCACAGAGGTTGGATACGTGGGGCGCGACGTGGAAAGTATGGTTCGTGACCTGGTGGAGCAATCTGTAAACATGGTGAAGGCTAAGAAAAAGGAGGAAGTGAAAGAAAAGGCAGCTCAGGCTGTGGAAGAGATCATATTGGATGCCCTAATACCTCCGATCCGACAGCAGACGTCCCGTTCAAGCGGATCGTCTCAAGAGAATTCTTCAGATGAAATCCCAACCAGTGATGCAGAACTCAACGAACGTACCCGAAATCACTTCAGGGAGAAAATTAAAAAAGGTGAGCTCGAAGATCGTAAGATTGACATCAACATTAAAGGAGCTGGTAGCCCTAACGTTGGAATGGTGGGTGCGGGCATGATGGATGAAGTCTCGATGATGAACCTTCAGGAGATGATCAATGGAATGATGCCAAAAAAAGCGAAAAAGAGAAAGGTTAAAGTGTCGGAGGCAAGGCGTATTTTGTTGGAAGAAGAAGCTGCAAAGCTTATCGATATGGACGAGGTGAAAGAGGAGGCGATACGAAGAGCGGAAGATGCGGGGATCATTTTTATAGATGAGATTGATAAGATAGCATCCGGAGGCAAGAAAGGCGGCGGTGGTCCTGATGTAAGCCGCGAGGGAGTTCAGCGCGACTTGTTGCCGATTGTTGAAGGCAGCACTGTAAATACCAAGTATGGGGTTATAAAGACCGACCATGTCCTATTTGTTGCCGCCGGAGCGTTCCATATGTCAAAACCTTCGGACCTGATACCGGAACTTCAGGGCCGCTTTCCCATTAGAGTTGAACTGAATAATCTTACAAAAGAAGATTTTATCCGGATTCTCACAGAGCCCAAGAATGCGCTCACTAAGCAATACCAGGCTTTATTCGAAGCCGAAGGTGTTGAGGTAACTTTCACAGACGACGCAGTCGAGGAAATCGCGAGCACGGCCTTTAACATCAATTCCGAACTCGAAAATATCGGGGCACGAAGGTTGCATACGGTTATGAGTAAGCTCTTGAATGAATTCCTCTTTGATGTACCAGACAAGATATCCGCAAATGCCAAGATATCGGTAAACGCTGAAATGGTTAAATCAAAATTAGAGGGATTGATCAAGAACAGGGACCTGAGTGAGTACATCCTTTAATGAAATTTTTTTTCTTTATATTTTTTGTCGTTCCGGTGTGTTGGTTGTTTGCTCAAAATTCAGCCGACATCAACGCTGACACGCCGAATAAATATGATTCGACGCGGTCGATTTATATCAAGACCTACACGGATCACTTCTTCGTGTGGCCGGTATTGAAGCAGCGTCGGCTGGACTACGAGATTTCGGACCTCCCGGAAAAAAACAGACGGCTATTATACAAATCCAACAGTCCGTATTCGCTTGGACTGGGTATGTACATTTTTGAAGTAGCCCTGGAATTCACTGTAGCAATACCCCTTGATGAAAAGAGCAAGGAAATATACGGCCCATCAGACGCGCGTGACCTTCAGGTAACCTTATTTACAAAGAAGTGGGGTCTTGATATTTTCCGACAGAAGTACACCGGATTTTACATTGACGATCCGTCAATAGATATTCCAAACAATACGCCATATCCGCATCGGGCTGACATCGTATCCAAGAATACGGGAGTATCGTGGAGTTATATCTTCAATCACAAAAAGTTTTCGCTTCGATCGACAAACAATTTTGCCGATCGACAAATAAAGAGCGCCGGATCATTTATCCTTTTCACGACGCTTGCGGGTTTTAGGACAAGCGGAGATTCGGCCATTGTTGGGGATGCATACCGGGACTATTACGGCGTTGATGCAAAGGTACAGCAGATTAGATCTACCTCATTGAGTATTCTTCCAGGTTACACATATAATCTTGTGCATAAGGGATTCTTCCTTACCGGCACTCTTGGGATAGGACCATCGCATAATTGGTTATCCTACCGCGCAGAAGATGGAACTTCGAAAGACGACATGGCATTCCGCGCATTCTTCGTAGCACGTGTAGCCCTCGGGTATAGTAACGATCGATTTTTTACCGGACTTACCTTTGGGACGCAAGGGGGGAATATAAAGTTCGATAGCATTCAGCTGACAAGCTCCAGCGGCACTTTCAAATTATTGGTTGGTTATCGATTCCGCGAATTCGGGTTTCTCAAAAAACGATTGGTCGATTTGCCAAAAGCGTTTGGTTTAAATATTTAGTCCTACTTGTCATGTTACACAAATTCGCCTAATGAAGTTCTTACCTGGATTCTTTAAAGGCCCGCCCGAATCGAACGATCCTTTCGGGCGGGCATTTAAAAACCTCTGCGTTAAAAAAATGATTTGCATTTACTCAAACTTGACAAAGTAGGATTAATCTTCCTTGCTTTTCGGATAGTCGAAAAACAGCATCTTACCTTTACCCCAATTTACATCGGTCCATGTTTCAGTATTGAATTGAAATGCGACGACCCCACATGTCGGGATATTGTCGATATCCTGTTGCCCATCCATAAGGGAATTTACAAATTCAGTAAGGCCTGGGTTGTGGCCGAAGATCATTACCACTTTGCGGCTATCCTTAAGTTCTCTTACAACGGTTAATATTGTTTCTTCATCCGCATGGTATAACCTACGGTCTGTCTTAACATTCTCCTTTGAGAATTTCAAGACTTTTGCAATCTTCTTTGCGGTGGAAAAAGCGCGCTTCGCAGGGCTTGACACCATCTGGTCGGGGTGAATTTCCTTTTCCTTGAACCGCTTTCCCATACGCGGAGCGTCCCGTTTGCCCCTTTCGCTCAATGGCCTTTCAAAATCATCGACGTTGGAACCATCCCAACTGGACTTGGCGTGGCGGATAATGAAGAGTGTTTTCACGAATGATAAAAGGGGGTTTTCATGTTTAAATTTAATTCGAAAACTCCTAATATCTTATCTTAGCAGCTCATGTCGAAAAGAAAAAAAATACGCAGAAAGATCAGATACTCGCTAGTCTACCGGTTTGTTCAGTTCTTTATTTTTCTTTCGAATGCCATTCCACGTATCGCGTGGCTAAAGTGTTGTGGTGTCCTGGGGCGGATTGCCTACGTTTTTGCCACCAAAACAAGGAGGCTCGTTATCACACACCTTAAGTTCGCTTATGGCTCTGAAAAAACTGATAAGGAGATCAGCAAGCTTGGATTGATGGTTTTTGAAATGTTAGGAAAAAATACGGGTGAAATGTTACGTGCGACGCGCGTCAAAAACCTCGCGGAACTTGAAGAGTTCCTTACTACGGATGGACTGGAGAATTATGAGACGGCAATAAAGAAGGGCAAAGGAGTGATCTTTCTAACCTGTCATCTCGGAGCATTTGACCTTCAGGTGAGCAATATGGCGTTACGCGGATTGAATCCGAATATCATCGGCACGCCCTTAAAAGATGAACGGTTGAATGAGCTTTTGTGGAACTACAGAAACATGTACGGTGCGATAGCTATTGAGAGGGGAAAGGAAACATTCAGACTTATCAAGGTATTGAAGTCTGGCGGATCTGTTGCGTTGCTTATCGATCAGGACACACGCGTGAAAACCCGATTCGTTAATTTTTTTGGAAAGCCCGCAGCCACGCCGGTAGGAGCGACGGTGCTTGCCATGAAGACCGGAGCTGCAGTTGTTCCAACATATATACACCTGGGCAGTAATTGGAAACAACAAATGCACGTTCTACCCGAAATTCCTATGCGCCGATCCGGTGATGAAGAAGCGGACATGGTGTACAATACCCAGGTACTGACAAACTTTATTGAAGCCACCATTCGGAAACATCCCGAACAATGGGTTTGGATGCATGAGCGGTGGAAGACGAAGCCGGGGGAAGAAATAAGTTAGGTACCTGGGAACCTAGCAACCTAGCAACCTAGCAACCTATTAACCCAGGCACCCAGCTGCCATCCATACTGACAGGAACGTTATTTCTTGAAGATGAAATACACAGCGAGCACCAGAAGTAATAGGCCGATTAAGTGATTTGTCCTGAAAGATTCGTTCTTAAAAAACACAATCGAAAAAATAACGAATACCACCAACGTTATTATCTCCTGGATGACTTTAAGCTGTAACAACGAGAAAGGCCCTC
>DATHIE010000181.1:0-4321 GCA_035316905.1 Chryseolinea sp.
AATCGGCCATGTTCCTTTTTAACTTCCGTGGCTGCCTCTTCCAGTGCTTTGACCGCACCTGCCGGATCGGAAAGTCCATCCGGTGTAGACCTCGGCTCTTTTTCACTCCACTGCACAGCAAACAAGTCACCAGCTTGTAACATTTTCATCCGCCATATATGAAAGAGATATGTGCCCTTGCTATCTACTTCAGCTTGCCGATCCCACTTTTCCAGAACGAGCTTAGCCTCTTTGGCCATTGGAGAACCGAATTTGTCGACAGCCGTAAAAAGATCATCGAGGATCCGATCGGCCAGTTCGAACCTTGTAGACATTTTATAACTTATCAACTCATCATAGGTGATCGACTTATCCTCAACCAGCATGCGTATCGAGCGTTGAGGACGAAGGGATATCCCGGCAGGTGACATGTATCCGGGAAAATCAGTTCGTTTTAGTTCCATAGGGAAAGTACATGACCATGCCGGATCGTTGGCATTCTGAAGCCACCCTTCTGGAGGGTTCTTCAACTTGGGAAGGTCACGGTAGGGGTGTACGCTGGTCCATATATCCTCCGACTTTCCCCCAGGAATAATACGATTCCAGTATTCCCAATCCTGTTGCTTGCGTTTTGGTATCAATCCATTTGATAAATAAAAAATGTTTCCCTGCTTATCCCCATATATTACATTGAAGTAAGGAATCTGCTGCATTTGTAATGCCTTCTCAAACTCTTCAAAGTTTTTTGCTTTCGCCATTTCCCACCATTGCATCATCCCATTGGGGGCGTCAAGACCGCTTAACCGCATAGCGTAGGCTTTGGTTTTATTTTTCCCCATTATCGGTCCATGCTGTGAATGCAGAATCTCAAACTTCTGTTCATCCAACTTACCGTCAGAATTCTTCACGCGAAATGATGTTGTCGTCTTTTGAAAAACAGTTTTTTTTCCGTCTAACAGATATCCATCATCAATCAGGTCTAGTTCGTAGCTGTCAACTACATCAATGGTATTGACGGTATGTGTCCATCCCAGATTTTCATTAAAGGCAATAGGAACGCCTGGCAGCCCCACAAGTGTTGACCCATAACAATTAATGTTGTCTGTCATCAGGTGCATCTCCACCCAGGTAAACTCTCCCCACCAGGGAAGATGCGGGTTTTGAACGAGCATAGCGTGTTTGCTTTCAGATCGCGACGAACCAATAGCCCACGCATTGGATCCTGCGCCAAGCTTGTTCATGACACCGCCGATGTCATCACCCGCCATAAACGTTGCGTATATAACATTGAGATAGTGAAGATTGACATCGTCATAGACTACAGGCAAGACGATCTGCTTATCCTTCTCTAATGCCGTTGGGTGTTGTTTCGCATAATCATTCATGCCTTTTACGAACGCCGCGATGAGTTTGGCGAACTTCGCGTCTTGTTTATCTCTCCACGTTTTCGCCAGTTCCGGAAAGCCAAGCGTATGAAGCAGCCGTGCCTGGGGTTCAAACTCCTTACCCCAATATTCTGCTCCATTCCCCCGCGCCTTTCCGTACAGATCCAGTATAAGATTGCCGTGCAGATGCATCTGTGACCAGCCTTGCGCATAAAAGAGTTGTTCTTCATTGCTGGCCGATATGTGCGGAACGCCCCATTTGTCCCACGTAATTTCAGTTTCCTTTTTTTGTCCTGATGCACAAGATCCTGCGCACAATGAAACAAGAAGTAAAATAAATAACTGTTTCAGGCCTGTTGCTTTCATACTGTCCAGATTAAGAATATTTGTTAGACGTCGAGCCTCTTTTTGAAAATCGTGCGGACCAGCCACCATATTAAGGGAGGAAAGCATGCACTTAGTACAATGGCCAGCACAGGTTGTTCGATGCCGGCAGCTCCCACGAAGGCATACGTAAATCCCAATGGAAGTGATCCACATAACAATGCCAAATGGAAATTCCCTGGCGGCATTCGTGTCAGTCCCGCCATACATGCGATCACTTCCGGGAAAACAGGTAGCCATCGCGATAACGCAACTACCCAACCGCCAACTTTGTCGGATAATTTTTTTCCTCGCGCATAATCTTTTTGACCCAACAATCGAATAGCCGCCTTCTCTCCCATCGCGTAACAAAGCCAGTATCCCGCTGATCCAGCCAGGAAGGATCCCGCCACGCTAATCAGACCACCCGTCAGTGTTCCATACAGATAACCTAGCGCAGACATTATCAACGTGGCAGGAAGCGGAAGTAAGATATCGCCCATCAATAAAATTATCGCAGCCACCCATGCCCAACTTCCGTACTGGTTTAACCATGTCACAGAACCTTCCTGAGAAAATGTGGCCAACAACGGATCACCCCAGATGAAGAATATTACCAGAATAATTGCGGCGAGACCGATGAAGAGTAGGAAGAGGCGCATGAGATATTCTACCTTGGCACCAATATAGTCGATTGCAATGAGGAATGATGAATGAGGAATGAAGAATGGGGACGTATAAAAACAATTAAATCTACCCCGTATTTTTTTTAGTTTGGCATCGTGAAAGTCTTAAGTCTTGACCAAATATTATGAGTAAGCCCGCACCAAAAACCATCGATCCCGCGGAAGTCTCCAGCCTCGCCGCTGAACTTGTCAAAAAAGTAAAGTTTCCAATGCTGGCTACCATGGACGAAAGTCAGCCGCGAGTTCGGCCTGTTTCTCCCGTTCGAACAGAAGGTTTCACTGTTTACGTGGCGAACCTGAAAAGTTATGGGAAGACAGGAGAAATCAAATTGAATCCTGCGGTAGAGCTTTGTTATATCGATGAAGATCATAACCAAGTACGGATTACAGGTACCGCTGAGGTTGTGAAAGACCGAAAACTATTGGAAGATATCTGGAGTACTAACAGGTTGCTGCAGCACTACCTTGGTTCTATCGATAATCCGGAATTGATAGTATATAAAATCAATCCGAACAAAGTCCGGTTTATGCTGGAATGGGCATTGCAATATTATGACGTGAAGATCGATGAGCAATGAGCAATGAACAATGATCAATGATCAATGATCAATGAGTGTAAGGCTACGTCAAAAAAAAGCGAGTAAATACTTAAGTATTTACTCGCTCTGGTCACTTAGAAGACATGCAATTTTCCAATCTTCAATTCTTCCAATCTTCCCCTCAGGAAATCATAGAAGCAATAACCAGCGATACAATAGAAGTCAGCTTTATAAGGATATTCATCGATGGGCCGGAAGTATCTTTAAAAGGGTCGCCAACAGTATCTCCTATAACGGTAGCCTTGTGAGGGTTCGAGCCCTTGAAATGTTTCTCTCCATTAATAGTTACTCCTTTTTCGAAAGATTTCTTTGCATTATCCCACGCGCCACCGGCGTTGGACTGAAAAATCGCCATAAGAACTCCACTTACGGTAATTCCAGCTAATGCACCACCGAGAACTTCTGGTCCTGCGGCAAATCCAATGATCACCGGAGATAAAAGTGCAATGGCTCCGGGTAATATCATTTGAACAAGCGCCGCTTTTGTTGATATCGTGATACATTTTTCATAATCCGGCTCAACCCCTTCTTTGCCTTCCAACAAACCTGGAATGGATTTGAATTGACGTCGTACCTCCTCCACCATGGCATTGGCAGCATTGCCTACGGCGCGAATCGCCAATGAGGAAAAAAGATAAGGGATCATACCGCCGATGAGTAGTCCTCCAAGCACTCTTGCATTGGAAATATCAATCACGGTAATTTTTGTGATCGTCATGTAAGCAGCAAACAATGAAAGAGACGTTAACGCTGCAGAGGCAATAGCAAATCCTTTTCCGATGGCCGCAGTTGTATTTCCTACAGAATCCAATATATCTGTTCTTTCACGAACCTCTTTTGGAAGTGCACTCATCTCAGCAATACCCCCGGCGTTGTCAGCAATAGGTCCGAAGGCATCAATCGCCAATTGAATAGCTGTAGTCGCCATCATTCCGGAAGCCGCCATAGCTACGCCATAAATTCCTCCAACTTCAAATGCAAAGACAATCCCAAACGCAAGCACCAGAACTGGTAATGCGGTTGACATCATTCCTATGCTCAATCCACTGATAATGTTCGTAGCCGCCCCTGATACAGATTGTCTGATAATAGAATTAACAGGACCCCTGCCCATCGAGCAGTAATACTCAGTGATTATGCTTATCAAAAACCCTACAGTCAATCCGATAATTACAGCGAAGAAGATATTGAACGACGGATACGTTTTGCCGCCGACTGAAAACGACTCGGGCAAAAAGTTATTGATTATGAAAAACGAACCGATTACAGTTAATATGATCGCAATAAAATTTCCCATATTCAGTGCCCG
>DATHIE010000182.1:0-5217 GCA_035316905.1 Chryseolinea sp.
AGCTCTTTTCCAGGCGTCTAGCGTAACAAAATCCTTAGACGACTCATATTTTGTGAACCAAGCTTCCATGTGTAGATTCCCAACGGCTAACGATAAGTCCGACAAGGTATCGCGTCGGTTGGGATTCTAAATACGCGACGCTACACTGTTTTCCTTACTTTCTCGCCTTCGGTTAGCCCTATACCCTATACCTTATACCCTATACCCCCGCGCTCCGCGCGGCACGTCCGAAAAAGAACACCTATTTGCACAATCGGACGTATTAGATGTAACCGCTCCCCTTTTAAGCCAGTCTAAGCCAGCAAATTCCCTTGGCATTATTGTTGGCTTTATGCCCGTCCAGGGGCCCGAAAGCCGATTGTTAACAACCATTTTCATGATAAAACTACAGGATATCGACAAATACGTGGACTCACGTTTCCAACGCACTTTTGTCTTAAAAGGCATCAATCTAGAAGTCAAGCAAGGAGAATTTCTGACCATAATGGGGCCCAGCGGGGCTGGAAAATCCACCTTGATGAATATCATAGGTATGTTGGATGAGCCTTCGGCAGGAGAATACTACTTCTTTGATGAACCAGTTCATAAGATGAAGGAGAAACAGAAGTCCGACATGCATAAGAACTATATCGGCTTCATCTTTCAGGCTTACCACTTAATTGATGAGCTCACTGTATATGAGAACATCGAAACTCCGCTTCTCTACAAAGGAGTGAGCGGCACGCAACGAAAAAGTATGGTTGCTGAAATGCTTGACCGCTTTAACATGGTTGCCAAGAAAGATCTTTTCCCCGAACAACTAAGCGGCGGACAACAACAGCTTGTTGGTATCGCGCGTGCAATCGTTGGTCAACCGAAATTATTACTTGCCGACGAGCCCACCGGAAATTTGCATTCTGACCAGGGTAAGCAGATCATGGAAATTTTCAAAAAATTAAACGATGAAGGAATTACCATTATCCAGGTAACGCATTCTGAAGAGAATGCCCGCATGGGTAAACGCATCATTCGCGTGGCCGATGGAGCAGTGGTAGCCGATGAACATTTAACAGTTAACGTGTAAAAGAAAAATGAAGAGGATTGTATTTTCTGTTATCGCGAGTATCATATGTATTAGCCTACAGGCACAGAATCAGTCACAGGTGCAGGACCAGGCGCCAGCAAAACTGACATTTGAAGACGCTGTAAAGATCGGTCTTAAGAACAACGTGCTGCTGAATCAACAAAAGAATCAGCTTGAAGTAAACCAGGCTCAAAAGCTGAATGCGGTGGGTAACTTCATACCGGGCGTGAATGTCCAAGGCTATTATCAACATCAGACAGGGCAGCAGCCCGATCAAACAACGGGTGACCTTGTAGATTCTGAAACAGACAATGCCGGGTATCAACTCAACGCTAATCTTCCCATCTTTAACGGCTTGGGTAGGTATAACACTTTAAAGTCTGCAGACAATCAATTGTCGGCTCAGGGCTATTTAGTAAAACGAAGCTCGCAGGATGTCATCTTCAACGTTGCGACACAGTACCTTCGAGTGTTGCTTGACCAGGAATTGCTAAGGATCGCTGAGGAAAATCATAAAGCACAGCAGACGTTGCTGGATAAGATCCAGGCCTCTTTCGATGTCGGGTCAAGAGCAATCACTGATGTTTATGCACAGGACGCAATAGTTAAAGGTTTGCAAGTCGTTGCAATCAGAGCAAAGAATGATTTGGAAAACGACAAATCGATTCTATCACAAACTTTACAGCTCGATCCGGCTCAAACATTTGAGGCAGTATATCCCACGTTCACACAAGACTATGCGAACTATAAGAGCGTTTCGGTAGATAGCCTTATACAGGTGGCCCTTGCGAATCGTCCCGACCTTGTCCAGGCGAATCATCAAGTTCAATCAAACAAATTTTTTATGCGCAGCCAAACGGGAAGGTTTATGCCTTCACTTTCCGCATTTGCGAATTACGGCTCCTATTATTATTCCCTTATCGACGGAGACTTCCAAACCCAGATACGTAGCATCAATCCTTCGTTGACTTATGGATTGAGCCTTAACATACCGATACTAACCCAGTTTCAAACCAGAGCGCAAAAGGTCTCAGCGCGTATTCTCTATGAAAACAGCGAGCTGACCAGGCAAAACGTTGAAAAAACTGTCAAACTCGATGTTCAGCGCGCCTACAATAACTACGTAAACGCCATTGAAGGTTATACGGCAAGTCTTTCGCAGTTTCAGTCTGGCCAGCAGGCCCTTCAGACTCAGGAGGAAAGCTACTTGTTAGGTATCTCCGACCAGGCCGCGTTGGCCCAATCCAACCAGGTATTTGTCCTGGCCGCTTCATCTAAAGCCCAGGCCGAGGTAAACCTGATGTTCCAGAAAGTCCTCCTGGATTATGCGCTAGGTACGATCAGGTCTGACGAATACGAGCAGAATTAGCTTAAATCCCCTCTAGGGCACTTGAAATACAAGTTCTAAAAGGCGAATCCACTTGAGTGTTGATTGTTGATTGTTGATATATTGAGTGTTTTTGAGAAGACACTTGCCTTCCGAAATTGACGACTGCCTTTCAGCGAATAACATTCAACACTCAACAATCAATATATCAACACTCAAGGAAGGTCTACATTAATAAAGTGGCAGGGGCAAGCACCCGTTAAAAGGGACTTGAATATGCTTTTATCCTTTTCCCTTTTAGGGTGTGGGAGCCTCAAGCCCTCCAAATACCCTGAATTCACTCTAGTTTCGCCTGTAATTTGAAATTTCTTCCTCTCTCTTGAGGGGGTCAGGGGGTATTTTCCTACATTTGCAGCCCCGATAAGTATCGGGCTTTCTGATGATTTTCAGGAAGTTATCGCAAACCAATTTGCAGCAGTTGCCCGGCTGTTGCATGTAAGAAGGGCGTTTTTATGGCAAAAGTTTCAAAGCCAGGTGAAAGACCGAGAAAAGCAGCTCCTGTTGAGGAGGCAAAACCTTTAGCAAAGAAGGAAAAAGCGGCGAAGATCGAAATTGACGAAGATGATCCGTTAGCGGAGATCAAATCCCTTCAGAAAGAAGAAATCCACACTGAAGCCATTCCGGTTTCAGAACTCAAAAAAGCCAAGTACGAAAAGCAGATTCCTGGTGAGTTTGACTTTGAGGCATTTGATTCAAAAGGCTTTGGCGAAGGATACTCAAAAGACAAGCGTGCTGAAATGGAGAAGATGTACTCCGGCACAGTTACGTCTGTAGATACCGGTGAGGTTGTAAAAGGAACAGTTGTAGGAATAAACGAACGTGACGTGATCCTTAACATTGGATTTAAGTCGGACGGTCTTGTACCGCTGGCTGAATTCAAGGAAATGACCAATCTGAAGATCGGCGACGTCGTTGACCTTTTCATCGAAGAGCGTGAAGACGCAATGGGTCAGTTAGTGCTTAGCCGCAGAAAGGCGAAGCTTGTTAAAGGATGGGAATATGTACAAACCGCACTCGACAAAGATCAGGTTGTAGAAGGTTTTGTAAAACGCAGAACTAAAGGTGGTCTTATCGTGGATGTATTCGGAATCGAAGCATTCCTTCCTGGTTCACAAATCGATGTGAAGCCTATCCGCGATTTCGATATCTATGTTAATAAGTCAATAGAAGTAAAAGTTGTTAAGATCAACTACACTAACGACAACGTAGTTGTATCTCATAAGGTGCTTATCGAGAAAGATCTCGAGCAGCAAAAAGCAGTTATCCTCACCAACCTCGAGAGAGGGCAGGTGTTGGAAGGTGTGATCAAGAACATGACCAACTTCGGTGTGTTCATCGACCTTGGTGGTGTAGACGGATTACTTCACATCACAGATATCAGCTGGGGACGTATCAACCATCCGGAAGAAGTTCTCAAGCTTGATCAGACTGTTAAAGTTGTTGTACTTGACTTCGACGGCGACAAGAAAAGAATTTCACTGGGTATGAAGCAGCTTACTCCTCATCCTTGGGATGCGTTGGCAGCTGAGATCCAGGTAGGATCTAAAGTTAAAGGCCGGATCGTTAACGTTGCTGACTACGGTGCATTCCTCGAATTGCAACCTGGTGTTGAAGGATTGATCCACGTAAGCGAAATGAGCTGGTCACAGCACTTGCGCAATCCTCAGGATTTCATGAAAGTCGGTGACGAAGTTCAGGCTGTAGTGTTGACGTTGGACCGCGACGAGCGCAAGATGTCACTCGGTATCAAACAACTCATCGAAGATCCATGGACAAGACAAGATGTTCTTACCAAGTACGCGGTAGGAACCAAGCATAAAGGCATCGTTCGTAACCTTACTAACTTCGGCTTGTTCATCGAGCTTGAAGAAGGTATCGACGGCCTTGTTCACGTATCAGACCTTAGCTGGACGAAAAAGATCAAACACCCTTCAGAGTTCGTTAAAGTCGGTGATATGATGGAAGTACAGGTGCTTGAGCTTGATGCTGCTAACAGAAGGTTAGCACTTAGCCATAAACACATGGAAGAGAACCCTTGGGATACTTTTGAAACGATCTTTACTATCGGATCGGTTCACAAGTGTACAGTGATCAACAAGAATGACAAGGGTGCAATTCTTGAATTGCCTTACGGCATCGAAGGATTCTGTGCTGCCAAGTACCTTGCTAAAGAAGATAACTCGAAGATCGAAGTTGGCGAATCGCTTGACTTCAAAGTTCTCGAGTTCTCTAAGGACGACAGAAGAATTGTTCTTTCGCATAAGTCAACCTGGTCTGCAGAAGAAGAGAAGCCTGCTGCACCTGTTGTGAAGAAGAAGCCTTTACCTGCAAAAGGTAGCGTGCAATCTATCAATCAGCAAGCAGAGAAGTCGACACTCGGTGACCTCGAAGCACTCAGTGCTTTAAAGGAGAAGATGTCTGGCGGTGGCGGCGAGCCAAAAGCTGAATAAGCCTTTTGATTTATAGGAAAGGTGACTGAGCTTTTGGTCACCTTTCTTTTTTTGATAGCGTTGCAATCAACTATGATTTTTATAGTTTTGCACGTAAGGTTTTAGTAGTTAAAACTTCAATAATAAAATGGTCTCGTGGCCGAGTGGCTAGGCAGAGCTCTGCAAAAGCTTCTACAGCGGTTCGAATCCGCTCGAGACCTCGTGAAAGCCTTCAGATCGAAAGAGATTTGAAGGCTTTTTTATTTTTTAGGACAAGGTTAGGACAAATTTGTCTTGCTATGATTTATTCATCTTGATCATAAAGTAATATTTGAAAA
>DATHIE010000183.1:0-2622 GCA_035316905.1 Chryseolinea sp.
TCCTGCTTGAATTCAACTTTTAATTCAAAATTTTTGAAGTCTTTGTCCGATACCAGATAGCCATATTGTTTGTCAGGACCGCTTTCGCAAATCAGTTCGCCATTTTCGACAAACCATTTTTCGGTACCATGAACCTTCCAACCCGAGAGGTCCTTACCATTGAAAAGCTTGACCTGTGCAAAAGACGATTTTACGATCGTTGAAATGATCAAAACTGCAAGAATTCGTTTAGTCATGATTTTTCGGTTTCCAGGAAAGCTACAAATAGAGAAATGATTTTTGAAATCTAAATCATAGTGGAAGCATGATATAATGACAAGCGGTTGATCCGGTGCGAGGTTATCTTATCGCTTCCCTTTAGGGTGTCCTCCAGAGCGCTTGCTTTGCTATCAAACAACTGGGCTAATGGAATGGTTTATGAATTGTATAGATACCTATGATCGTTCACGCGAAGGATCTTTCGGAACAAGGGCAGCATGGTTGATATTTGCAGAGCCTTCCGGAAGATCCCTCGCGCCCAGGTAGGCCGGCATTAATCTCGTTCGCAAAACCCATTCCTTAAGCACAGGTCTTTGTTAAGGAGGTAGTCGCTCTGGAAGACAGTACTAAAGAGGAGGAGATCCTTCGCTACGGAGATATTCAGTTATTCCGAATACTAACTATCAGGTGTAATTTAATGTGGCTCGAGATTGTAACAACAGTTCGTGATGACGGATTAAAAAGGACGCTAGAACTGAAATTTCGGTGAGGGGCTCATGTCGACCTGAAACAATTCATTTATTTGCAGGGTGAAAGTCCTTATCCTTCATCAACATTTCAATATTCCTCAGGAAGGTGGAGCGCTTAGGTCATACTATTTGGCTAAGGCATTGGTCGATCATGGCTTTCAGCCAATAGTTATAACCGGGCGTAGCAGGCCGCCGGCAAAAAGTGTTCTCCTGGAAGGTATTGACATTCACTACCTGCCTGTCGCGTATGACAACAAGTTTGGTTTTTGGAAACGTGCCGTCTCATTCTTTCAATACGTGTGGCTCTCCACGCGGCTTGCAGGTAGCTTTAAGGATGTCAAAGTCTGTTACGCCATTTCCGCGCCGCTTACGGTTGGTATCGCTGCCAGCTGCATAAAGTTCTTTGACAGGATCCCATTCATCTTTGAAGTAGGTGACCTATGGCCGGAAGCTCCGATACAGATGGGATTCGTACGAAGTCATGTTCTTAAGTGGCTTTTATACGAGATGGAACGATTCATCTACTCCGATGCGAAGTCCATTGTTGCGCTTTCAGAAAAGATAAAGGAAGGGATAGAAAAAAGAGCGAAGAACAAAATCATTCATGTTATTCCAAACATGGCTGACACTGAGTTTTATCACCCTGAACTCAAGCAGCCTCTATTGGAGAGCAGATTCAGTACGGAAGGAAAATTTGTCGTCTCCTATGTGGGCGCTATTGGACTCGCGAACGGCCTGGACTTTTTTATGGAATGCGCGAGAGCGAGTCAGCGCGCCACTCAGCCGATTCATTTCCTTTTATGTGGTGAGGGTGCGATGGTTGAAAGTCTAAAGCGCGTCGCTCAGCAATACCAGCTACAGAACTTCAGTATAATTCCTTTTCAAGACCGGAAGGGAGTGAAAGAAATAATGAATGTTACCGACGCCGCTTTTATTTGTTATAAACCACTGCCGATCCTGGAGACAGGGTCGCCTAATAAGTACTTTGATGCCCTGGCATCCGGGAAATTAATTCTCCTCAATTTCGGCGGATGGATCAAGGAGGAGGTAGAGAAGGAGCGTTGTGGATGTTACATAAACGCGAGACAGCCCTCAGAGTTTGTGGGAACAATTCAACCCTTCATCGATTCGAAGCAGTTATTGAAAGAGTATCAGCAAGCGAGCAGACGTCTTGCCGAAGAGAAATACACACGCAGCATGTTGTCCAATAAATTTGCAGAAATATTTACATAAGTAACCACGTCCTTTAGGACGTGGTTGTTGATGCCTCGTAACAATGGGCTTTAGCCCTGACTTGCTTTAGGCTCGGGCCGCAATCCTGTGGAGAGTGCGCGTCATGGCTAAAGCCGGACGATGCATGTGCCGCAGTCTCCGCCATGAATGGCGGAGTTACTTAAAATACGTCGGCTATTAATAAATGCATCGTACAAGACGCACCGACTATCTCGATACAAGCCTTACCTGACCCCTTATACATTCTATTCCTCGCGCTGTAATATCTTACCCGTATGTTTATTTTTGAGAATGACCTTCTTCGTTCCGTAGTGAGTGACCTCTTCTTTCACCAGGTAATGGTCAGCGTCGAATTCAGTCAGATGTTGATCCTTCGTCAAACCTGTTTTTCCGCGCCAGATATCGAGCACGACAGGTTCCCAGAGTTTGGTTTTTGCTGACTTGTAAGCAGCATCCAAAACGGCATTGACGACATAGCCGTCGTAAAACGTTTCTTTTGGTTGCGTACCCTTCTCCATGGAGTTGAACATGTCCATGAACATGTGGTTATAACCCAATTCGTTCAACTCATCGCCTACTGGAAACAGCCACCCCGAATTACTTTCTGATTTTTCCGCCAGGTAATCGGCATTCTTTCCTGTCGTGAACATTTCAAAGCCGG
>DATHIE010000184.1:0-5501 GCA_035316905.1 Chryseolinea sp.
ATCAACACTCAATTTTCAAGGATTGTCATTGTCTAACGTACTGACTATCCTCCCCTGGAGGGGGTTGGGGGGTCGAACCATCTACTCATCCCGAAGAACATCAACAGGATTTGTCAAAGCTGCCTTTAGGGAATGGTAACATGTGATCACCACAGCAAGCACAAGAATGCTTGCTCCGGTTAAAATAAATATCCACACGGATGGTTTAATTGCGTAGGCAAAATCCATCAGCCAGAAATTCATTATATAGTACGCAACAGGTGCACCAATAACGAATGCAACCAGTATGAGTTTTGTGTATCCCTTTGAGATCAATACCAGGATATTGTAGACCGAAGCACCGGAAACTTTACGAATACCGATCTCTTTAGTACGTTGTTCGAGTGAATAAACGATCATACCGAGAAGACCAAGGCATGCAATGAGAATCGCAAGCGATGCCATCACGGTCAGCACTTTGCCAAACTGCTGTTGTGAGGAAAAGGTCTTTGCAAAGTTTTCATCAACGAACGAATACTGAAAAGGAGTATCTCCCGCCTGTTGTTTCCATTTGTCGCTTAGTGCGAGTAACGTCGCGTTCCATGCTTCAACATTTTGCGTTTTCAACTTAACAACTAGATATCTTCTGTCTCCGTCGCCTATGTATTTATTTTTCGGGTTGAAAATAGCCAGGGGCTCAATGGGGGATGAAATGGACCAATAGTTAAAATCATAAATCACGCCGACCACTTCAAACCGCGCCTCGGTGGTTCCACTATTTGGGTAGGTAACATGTTTGCCAATAACAGATTCGTCCATCGTCCAGCCTATGCGATACACGGCGCTTTCATTAAGCACTACGCGCATCGAGTCACTGGGATTGCCAGTCTCAAAGTTTCTCCCATAGCGCAATTTGATGCCGAGCGTCGGAATGTAGTTTTCATCGGCCATGGTATAGTTAAGAGGAAGTTTCATGTCGTTAGTATTTTCAGCAGAAAACGTATCGCCTCCGTAGACCGTCGGTGGTGCAGAAGTGCACCATGAGGCGCTAACTACGCCTGGAATGTTTCGTATGGTGTTCACGAGGGTTTCTCCATTTTTCACCGCCTCCGCGTGATGCAGTACTACCAGATTATCTCTATCAAAACCGAGGTCTTTTTCTGAAACATATTTCAGTTGTTGGAACACCACCGCGGTACAGATCATCAACACGATCGAAACACTGAACTGAAATATTACAAGGCCATTGCGGAAGTTTTTTCCTTCACGTCCTACTTTTGATTTTCCTTTTATTGCACGCGCCGGATTGAAGCCGGTGAGAAAGATAGCTGGATAGCTGCTTGAGAGTATGGCCATCAGTCCAGTAAGTGTTACCAGCAAAATGATAAGTTTCGGATTATTGAATAGCGAGAGAGTGAGATTTTTTCCCGTGATAAGATTGAAACCTGGAAGTAACAACTGGGACAATGCGATCGCCACCAGCAATGCCATGAAACAAAATGTCAGAGCTTCAAAGAAATAACTCAAACTCAATTCTTTCTTACCCAGCCCCAGGATCTTGCGAACGCTTACTTCTTTGATCCTTCGTGTGAATTGCGCCGTGGACAAGTTCATGAAATTGATACACGATAATAGTGCAATGAAGATGGCGGCGCCAATAAAGGAATATACCGTCTTGCGATTACCAATATTCGGGAATGAACCGATCACTGGATCATCAGGCATGTGAAGTTTGGTGATAGGCTGCAAGAACAAGTCCCAACTTTTTCCTGACTTGATGTATTCATCATAGGTAACACCCATCGATCCCCTTATCGACTCCTCTGCGCGTTTACGTGGAATCGCTTTTAATTTTTCCCGTACCTTATCGATATCGGCATCCGCCCTCAACAGTACAAATGTTTCGAGTTGGGTCCATACCCAACTCCAGTATCGCAACCCTACCTGCGGAAAACTTTTCATCGACAGCAGGACTTCAAATTCCATCGTAGAATTGTCCGGAGTATTTTCCAACACACCCGCTACCTGGAAAGTTTGTCCTTGACCGCCATTCAGCCCGCTAAGTTGTACCATCTTACCCACTGGATTTTCAGTACCGAAATATTTCCTGGCGGTTGATTGGGTCATGAGTAGTGAATTGGCTTCCATCAAAGCTGAAATCTCATCACCACTTATCAACGGATAATTGAACACCTTAAAGAAATTGGAATCGGCGGCGAGAACTTTGTTCTCTTCGAACGCGATTACTTCACCCGACGGCGAGACATAAGTAATAATAAAATCACCTGGCGTATGGAAGCTTGACACCATTTCAACTTCAGGTAACTCCTCGATCATCGCATGAGCTACTCCAGGACCAGTTCTTGAGAATTGATTGGTTCGATCCTCCGACCAGATGAAAGTCTGGTTCACGCGATACAGCCTTTCTACATTCGGGTGAAAGCTGTCATAACTTAATTCATGGGATACGAACAGGTAGATGATTAAGGTGCTGGCGATACTTACGGTCAGTCCCAGCAGGTTTATTGTCGAGAACAGCTTTTGACGCTTCAGATTTCGCATGAAAAGCAGGACGTAGCTCTTAATCATAAGTATAGGGTTTCGATAGCTAAGTCAAAGCTTGTGCCACGCCCAAGGAGGTGTGTTTCGGGAGTTTTTTGGGTAAATGTCGTTCGGTTTCGAAGAAGATAGTTCGATTTTGGTCACAAATAGTGTATCACTCGAAGCCAATTACTGCTTAGTTTATAATGGCGTGCGCAGATGTTTTAATCGTAGAGAACGCCGAGGGCCGCAGAAAAAAAGACAATTGTCAGAATTTCAATCGTGGCTTTCCTCTGTGGCTCTCTGCGAGCTCACTCTGCGTTTTCTCTGCGATTACATAATGCTCACTGTTCTATAACATGCGCAATTCAAAATCATGCGCCAACGGGCAACTCATTATCGGAATGCGGAGTTAATAGTTAGAAACTCAAGGCTTAATCAAAAGAACAACCGTGGATTCATTAAAAGAAAAAGCTCAACTCACCTGCAAGCTCACTACTCCAGAACTGCATGAACGAAAAAGAACTGTAATTGCGGAGTTAAAGGATCTCGTACTCGATCAAACCGAAACGCAGACCGGCTTCAAGTACAAATTCGACGGCTCGGACAAAGTACTTGATTTGTTGAACAACTTCATCAAAACGGAACGGCTATGCTGTGACTTCTTTGTTTTTGCCCTCAACGTCGCCGGCAACTCGGAATATACGTGGCTTGAATTGTCGGGCCCGGAAGGGACGAAGGATTTTATTAAGCAGGAGATTGGAATGCTTAAACCACCCCTAGATCCCCTAGAGGCGACTTGAATGCATCCCCTAAATCCCCCTTCAGGGGACTTGAAATGCAGTGATCATTTCCTCTGATGTTCTGTCAAAAGGTCTTGAAGGTCCTGCGGAATTTCCATTTGCTTTAATGGCGGCACGTTAACACCGCCCGTATTGCCAACTGGGATGTGTCCTACGAAAGACTTGACTCCTCCAACCAACAGTCTGGGAATCTGACCAATGATTTCACGTGTGTTCTTAATACGAACGCCAAACAGTAGCATCATCCAATGAACTTGGGTATGTTCTTTCGGCCACGGCTGTCCAAGTATATGAGCCCGTTCCAGGTGTCTCCACGCAACCTGAAGATTGCCGTTTAAAAATTCAGTTTGATAACTTTCAAGCTCACGCTTATAATGATCTTTTAAGCCGTGAGGCATTGACCAGTACACCTTCATGTTTATAAATTTAAGCTGTTCTTACTTGGAATAGCAAACCACCCCTAAATCCCCTAAAGGGGACTTGAAATGCAGGTTGGTTACAAAAAGGATTGTCTACTTCATATAACTTTACACCTAACATCTTATTTTCCCAATACTCCTATGGAACTACATAATAACATTCCCGCCATCCACGCCAAGACTCGTGCACAATGGCGACGCTGGCTGGAGAAAAATCATAAGTCCGAGAAAGGTGTTTGGCTTATCATCTTTCATAAGTCGAGCGAAGTAAAGAGTGTTTACTATGCTGAGGCAGTTGAAGAGGCGCTCTGTTTCGGTTGGATCGACAGCGTCAAGCACAAGCGTGATGACGAAAGCGCGTATCAGTTCTTTGGCCAACGTAAACCCAAAAGTATGTGGAGTGAGTCGAACCGTACACGCGTTGAGAAACTGATCAAAGAAAAAAAGATGATGCCCGCGGGTCAGGAGATGATCGACTTAGCGAAACAAACCGGTACGTGGGAAGCGTTGACGACTATTGATAAGATGGCGATACCTGAAGATCTGCAAAAGATGTTTAATAAGAATAAAACTGCCTTTAAGCACTTCCAGACGTTCTCTCCATCTTCAAAGAAAATAATACTTTTATGGATCCTGAATGCAAAGAAGGACGAGACTCGCAAAAAGCGTATCGAGGAGACGGTGAGGTTGGCGGCCAAGAATATAAAAGCGAATCATTGATCTATTCCGATTAGTAGAAGTTGGATGATCAAAAAACAACCGTCATCCGGAGTTAGACAACGTGGGTCACGGAAAAAATGTTAAAAGACATGCTCTCTAGCGTTCAATCAAGGAAATTTTGCAGTATGCATTTGGAGTAGCATCGCGAAATAAAAATGCAGGGTCACGACGGGCACTAAGTTTGCACAACGACCGCGTGCGCTAAAGCTATAGCGGTGGCGCATCACAAAGAGAAATGCGTTGTGGCCTTCGTGGTTCTTCGTGGCCTTTGTGACCTGCATTAATCATCAAATGGATGAAAGGTCATGATCAAGAGTGATGCAAAATTAATTTGTTGCTGCACTAGTATAGATTGATAATCAGGTAGTTCGAGGGACGTCATTGTAAGCTCAAGAAACGGTAATAAAAAAGCATCAGCCAAAAGAATGTGAGATAAGCGAATCTGCGAGCCTGTTGTGCTGCGAAGGATCTCATTAAGTTTACGCCGTTGTCAATTTATAGGCAGAAGATTAATCTGATGGAGATCCTTCGCTACGCGGATAGTCCGACTATCAGCATTCTAATTGTAAGGGCGAATGATGTCGATCATACTGCGCGTCCAGCTCAGGATGACGGATCGACGGGGGCGGAGATCGCCTCTCTCACCTTTGGCGCAATCTTAGTTCCATAGATCTCGATAGACTTCATCAGCAGTTCATGCGACGGACCACCTACATCCATGTGTGCTGAAAAGCGGGTAAGTCCGAACATTTCGTGCATGTGAAGGATCTTGTCGATGGCTTCATTTGCGTCACCGATGAGGTAGGCGCCGTCTTTGCTGCGGCCGGAATCAAACTGGTCGCGGGAAAAAGGCGGCCATCCGCGAGTAGCGCCCACGCGGTTCATCTGCGAGGAGTAGATGGGATAATATGTGTCAGCTGTTTGTTTGCTGTTTTCACCAAAGAGACTATGCATATGTACGCCGACCTGGTACGACTTCATATCGTGATTGAATTGTTCGTATAGTTCCTTGTAGTACTGGAACAGCGGTTTGAACTGC
>DATHIE010000185.1:0-3398 GCA_035316905.1 Chryseolinea sp.
TTGTAAAATAGAATGCGGCGATTGCGACGACGAACACCACAAGTAATGCCACACCACCTTTGATTTTTTTTCTACTGTCAACTTTTTGCGAAATGGTTTTGTGAGATTGCTCTGTAAGATCGGCCTCTGGACCCTTTGTTGCACGAACGATATCCTTTACGGCATTAGCCAATTTATTGATCTGATCCTTGTAAATGATTCTTGTGGGGCTGTCTTCACGTTTGTCGGCGGGGGTAAGCGGTCGGTTCACTCCTGGTGACCTGAAAATAAAATCGACGGAACGAATAGGTCCAATTTCCTTTTCGACTGTTTGCCGGTCTGAAACATCGAGGTCGTGAATACAAACCGGTAGAATGCGGCTGCTTACATTTCCATTCGGCAATTTGACCTTCATTCCAATTTGATCTTCGATGCTGAGGTTTTTGAATACCAGAAATTCATTTTTCCACGCGAAGCTGTTGGGATCACAATATGTTTGTGAAAGGATAGGGATAAAGATAAGGCACTTCAATTTGTCCTTAAGGGAGTCATTAACATCGTGAGTTGAAAGGATTCCATCGTAAGGATTCTCATCAAAATAAATGGAGATATCTTCTTTGATGGTTGCCTGGATCTCCTTTTTAAGTCTGGACACAAATTCACTCACCCAACCGGTGGACTCCTTATCAGGTACTATGTTGTCCTTTTGCCGGTAGGAGATGAATATGTCGTAATTGTATCCTTCAACGAGTGAGGACATAACCAAAGATAAATATTCCCTTTTAATATTCGATCTATGACCGTCCCTGTCTTAGTGGATGTTTGTTGTGGCAGTTTTCAGGGATGAACGAGGTGAATTTATCGCAAATTGTTTCCCAATGAAATGTTTAAGATTGAAAATTTACGAAAACGGAATTCCCGTTCGCTTCGAAATGTTCGATAGGTCGTCCACAACGCCTTGGATAACAGGAACTCCTTCCTTGAGTCGAATTTTTTCGGCTTCGTGTTCCGGGTCGCCGGGAATCAGTACCGCATTTTGTCCCGGAGCAGGTTTTGTATTTCTAAATACCTGAATCCAATGATCGATTCTTTTCTTAAAGACATCCACGTCTTCGAAACCATCTATTTCCATAGCGCCGAAAAAATGACCTATTCCTTTTCCCACACTTTCTTTTGGGGGTTCTTCGAACAGAGCAAATGGCGGCGCGAAAGGACCCCAATTGGCGCCGCTGAGGACGCAAGTAAGAATGTCTACCATCGCCGATAGCGCGTAGCCTTTATGTCCACCCATCTCACGAGTTGAACCTAGCGGCAGAAGGCCACCTCCGTAGACGTCGTCCGGCTGGGTTGTAGGATTTCCCTGGCTATCAATCATCCATCCCAAAGGAACTGATTTTGCCTGTCTTTTTGCCTGTTCGATCTTACCGAACGCTACAACGCTTGTCGCGAGATCAATTACAATAGGAGGATTGTTGTAACCCGGAAAGGCGATGCTAATCGGATTCGTACCCAGTCGTCGTTCTGCGCCCCACAACGGCACGACTATCCTGGATGAATTCGTCATTGACCAGCCGATCATGTCTCTCTCCAACGCTTGCAGTGAATAATACGAGGCTATACCATAGTGATTCGTATTGCATACGCTCACCCAGCCTGAACCATGCTCTGACGCTTTATCCATGGCAATTCTATTTGCCTTTGGACCAACGACCAATCCAAGTCCGCTGTCCCCATCAACGGTAGCAACACTCTTTTTCTCGCGTACAATTTTGATCTTGGGGTTGGGGTTGATCCTTCCAATGGAGAACATGTCTACGTATGTCTTCAATCTTGCCACTCCATGTGAATCAATGCCTCGGACGTCGGCTTTTGATAGAACATCGGCCGCCTGCCATGCATCCTCTTCATTGACCTTGAAGTGCTGAAAAACTTTTGCGCAAAATTCCTTGAGGTATGTATGTGGAAATGTCGTGTATTGTGGGGCAGCCATGCTTGGAGTGTGAAATCAGAATTTGTTTTGTATGATGTTGGTATCGCTTTGAAATAAATTGGTGATCCATTCGGGCGGAATTTTGTCGAGATTTTTTACTCCGATATTCTTGAGGATTTCGCGAAGGATCTGAGGTTTATCCTTTTTCCAGACAAGGGCTCTGGTGATCCCAACCGCTTTTACTTCGCCGCCTTGTTCGAACTTGTGAACATGATAGACCCACTTGTCGTCCCATCCCATTGTTTGAAGACGCACCGTAAATTTTGTCCACAGCTTAATTGGTTTTCGATAAATGATCTTTTGTGCGCCAAGTGTAGGAGCTAATCCTTTGGGCAGTATTTCATTAAAAAGTTTTGAACGCGCAATCATTTCCCATCTAATAAGATCCATATACGCCGCATATTTAAACGCAGTCATTACACGAAACCCGTCGCAATCGAATAAACGCACGCGGAAAGTCCTTGACAGTTCTCCTTCGATGTCAACTTGTGTTTGGAATCTTCTTGCTGTAAGAATCCAAATAATACGATACCAATAATAAAACATATCTTGTTAATCGCATTAAATATCGCAGATGCGGACACATTTTCTAAAACTAACGTCTCTTTTTACTCACTAAGCGGGCTGAAGGGACCATCACGCTATTTTATAATCGTTTAACTTTTCGGATGTTTGATCTTTGCTCCATGGATCCAACAACGACTTATTTCACAGTTTTATTTGAAGACAATCATTTGCTTGTTGTCAATAAATCTGCGGGAATCCTTGTGCAGGGCGACATAACAGGAGATACTCCACTCGTTGACCTTTGCAAGCGATACATCAAAGGAAAGTACAACAAGCCCGGCGAGGTATTTCTCGGTATCGTACATCGGCTTGACCGACCTGTTAGCGGTGTCGTCGTTCTGGCGCGAACATCAAAGGCGCTGGAGCGGATGAATGCATTATTTCGGGAAAAGGAAACTACAAAAACCTATTTCGCTGTCGTCAAGAAAAAGCCGCTGCAACCTGAAGGAGTATTAATTCATTGGTTGCAGAAGGATGAAAAAAAGAACAAGACCACTGTATTTAAAAATGAGACCAAAGGGGCCTTGCGCTCAGAGCTGAGTTACAAAGTGTTGGGGACTGCTCAAGATCACTGGTTACTTGAAGTAAATCCTGTTACGGGAAGGCCGCACCAGATCAGGGTACAACTTGCTAGTATGGGTTGCGTTATCGCTGGCGATGTAAAATACGGTGCTGATAAGCCGAATGAAGATGGAAGTATATACTTGCACGCGAGAAGGCTAAGGTTTGTTCATCCTGTTAAAAAAGAGGCTCTGACTTTTGAAGCACCTCTTCCCGCGATGGGGATGTGGAAATATTTTGCAAAATTTGACTGATCTATGTCAGAACCGTCCTGGATAAAAAAACTCATGCATCGTTGGAA
>DATHIE010000186.1:0-4939 GCA_035316905.1 Chryseolinea sp.
TTATCACGGTCGAATATCATCTACGACTGGCGTGCACCAGTGTCGTCGATGTTTTATGATTATGAACTGGGAGAGGCGTCATATACCACACCGGGTGGAGTGATCCATGGAAACATCGAGCTCAAGCGCCAATACCGGATCCGGGATGGACAGATGGAATACATGATCGAAAATTCCCTGAATATCCAGGACGAAGTATTGCAGCAGGAGCTGAGCAAGTCCTCTGACGACAAGATGAAAAATATTGTCGCCACCATTCAGCGAGATCAGAATGCCGTTATCCGTAATGAATCGTCACGCATACTGATTATTCAAGGCGTGGCTGGTTCGGGTAAAACATCAATCGCGCTTCACCGAATAGCGTTTCTGTTGTATAGATTCAGAGACTCGATCAAGGCAAAGGATATATTGATCATTTCTCCCAACAAGGTATTCGCCAATTACATTTCCAATGTGTTGCCGGAACTGGGCGAAGAGCATATTCCGGAAGTAGGAATGGAAGAGCTGGCAGGCGAGCTTCTGGAACACAAATTCAAATTTCAAAGCTTCTTTGAACAGGTATCGGCACTTTTGAAGACACATGATGAGCAATTTATCGAGCGCATAAAATTTAAGGCTTCCTTTGAGTTTCTCAGCAAGCTTAATCAGTATCTGATTTACATAGAGAACAATTATTTCACTTTCACCGAATTGCGAATAGCAGGAACGGTAGTTCCATTTCCATTCATCCTCGAGCGTTTTAAGGCATATCACCGAATGCCACTATTAAAAAGATTTCCTGAGGTAATTAAGGATATACAACAATATGTCCGCACAACTGCAAACCGTAAGGTTGGCGGACGGGATAGGGCGAAGTTATGGGAGGAAGTGCCTCGAATGTTCAAGATCAATACAGTGCTGGATCTATATAAAGATTTTTATGCCTGGATAAAGCGTCCTGATTTATTCAAGATGGAACACGGACATATTCTTGAATACGCCGATGTTTTTCCACTGATCTATTTCAAGATAAGGTTAGAGGGAATCGACGCTCACAGTCATATCAAGCACCTTCTCATTGACGAGATGCAGGATTATACAGCAGTGCAGTACGCCGTGATCACGAGACTTTTTCACTGTAAAAAAACAATTCTTGGAGATGTAAGCCAGAGGGTAAACCCTTATAGTTCATCTTCAGCGGATGATATAAACCGTGTATTCCCGCATGCTGATACGGTGAAGCTATTAAGAAGCTATCGATCGACACTTGAAATCACAGAATTCGCACAGGCAATACAGCCTAACCCGGATCAGATCGCGATGGAACGCCACGGCGAGATTCCACAAGTCCTTGGGTTTGCAAATAATAGCGAAGAAATAGCCGAAGTCAGAAAAATGATGATGTCTTTCCTATCGTCAGAAAATCAATCAATGGGAATCCTGTGCAAGACTGAGCAGGAAGCGGAACGACTTCATGCGGAATTGAAGGGAACCGGAGTTCATCTAATAACTTCGGAAAGTACCTCGTTTGACAACGGGGTAATAATAACGACTGTCCATTTATCAAAAGGGTTAGAGTTTGATGAAGTTATTGTTCCTTTTGCATCGGCCCGTAACTATCATACGGACGTAGAAAGGAGTATGATGTATATCGCATGCACGAGGGCCATGCATCGCCTTGTTCTTACGTATGTGAACGAAAAATCTCCGTTTATAGAAAAAGTTAGCTTGAACTGAGCCCAAAGCAGGCCCGATAATAGCAATAGTTCTGGCAGGCTGTAGTATCATCTCAAACGAGCCGCTGAAATTGTGCTTAAGTTCAGGTTTTTCATGATTGCAGCAGCGTTCACCACCGTAACGCTGTGCGCCGCGGTACAAGCCGTTGCTCAAAAGGAGAATGTTTTTCTACATCCTCAGAAATTTTACAAGAAGTATTTTCCAAACCTCCGGATAAAACGGGAAACTCCTGACACTTTATACATCAAATCATATCCAAACTACTTATCCGCAAGTATCCTTTTATTGTCTCCTTCCGTACGGTATGATATAATGCCCCGCAGCAACGAGCTTCAGGGAAAGGCAGCATTCAGGTCAAATGTCGCCGACATAGTTGGCGCAGTGATAAATTACAGGTACGTCTCTGCCGGTTTTGCCTTCCTGCTTAACTCCGGAATGCAACTCAATAGTGAATATGCGAAAAGCAAGTATCGGACGGCAACAATAAAATACAACAGCCGTGGATATAATTTTCAGTTCAAATACATCCGGATTAAAGGCATGACAGACGTAAATGTTCCATCGGATTTCTATCTATCGCATGGATACATTAAGAGGCCTGACATTGTAACTAAAGAGTTCCAATTTGAAAACACATTCAATCCAGCGTGGAGAAAGTATGCTTTCAGTGCGCCATTTACGTTTTCGGAGCGCCAGGTAAAGAGTTATGGGGGCTTTTTATTTAAGACCGGTATTTACTATTCCCAAATGAGTGGAGATTCATCGCTGATCGATCACACCAAGCTCGCGTACTACTCCAACGATATCTCTATGGTAAATGTAATTCGTTCCTTCTCCATTCGACTGGCGCCCGGTGCAGGTGGTAACCTGATTATTCGTGATAAGTATTACGCGTCGATGTCGGTATTTCCTTCGTTCGATATATATTTTTATAAGTACCTGGAAAATACCGATGGAAGATCGGAGGGAAGTCAAACGCTTGCATTCGCGTTTGAAGGCAATGCAAGCGTTGGATATCAATCCAGGCGTATGTACGCTGGGGTACGGTGCGAGTTGGAGAACAGCAGCGTGCACATGAGCGGTATCCAGTCAAGGAAACTTAACACCAGTATTGGCGTGGAGTTCGGCTATCGATTTAATGCACCGCGCTTTGTCAGGAAGGTATATCGTGATACAATGCCTCCCGGAATGTGATCGGCACTAGAATACTACTGCAAGGCAACAACACCCACGTCAGTCACCGCGCCATTTGAAACGCTGACACCAGTTTTCTGAAATGGATCGAATCCTTCCTTGGGATCGAAGCTTACGGTGTAAGTGCCTTCTGGAACACCCGAAAGAACGAACTTGCCGGTCTCATCTGCATAAGTGGTTGCCACTGTGTCTACTCCGGTAATTGCAAATACTGCGGGTAGCGACTCGGCAGGAGTGACCACGCCTTTGATAGCACCACTTTGAGCTTCTGAAAATGTTCTTATTACCGGCTTCAGGTTGTACTTACCACTTCCAGTCTCAACGACAGAGCGCGCAGCGTCAAAGTCCAACCATAATTTATAGGTTATACCTTCAAGGAGATCTGCATGAACGTTGAGTTTAAGACCTGACTGCTGACCACTTGGCGTGGTGAGATCCTTTGTGACGCCATCGATGACAACGGTATTGTCGTTGCCTAATTTCAGCCTTATCTGCGATATCTTTCCAGCGGGTAGTATTGCCGTTGCCAATAGGGTATCCATTCCGTTCCTAAATTTGATAAGATTGTAGATACCTTTATTCACTTCAAGTTGTTTCCAACCACCTTCACCGGATTCGGAATTGATCTCAACTCCCTGAATGTCGACATACACTGCTTCGTAGTCGCCAGGTGCATCCGTTAACCTGATTTCCAAACGAGCAGTCTGCTCGTCGCTTCCACACGCCGCTAAACCTAGTGCGGCAACCATAACCAACCATAGCTTTTTCATAGTCCAGTTTTTGTTTTCTATAGACATTAAAGTTTCTTTTCATCCACCAAAGTCGAAAATTGTAAACAGTGGCTTATATCCTTATATATCAATCAATTAAGGAGCCAACTTTGTCTCATTTCCCACCGACAGCAGATGGATACATTCAGGATAAAGGTAAGCCACACTTAGCGCTGTCAGCCAATTTTTTAAAGAGATAAAGCTCAATTGATCGGCACCTGAGGCATTCCGTCTCATCGCAAAGTTGCGGAGGTTTCACAAGGTGAATCAAATGTTACTGCACTCTTAAGGCTTGAACATAAAGTCCATTGCACCAAAATTCCCTTTAGTACTACAGTTCAAGTACCGTGAGCGGTTAGGTCGATTTAAGATAGCAATCCTTAAGTGGTGTCTTATTGAGGGTTATCCCTTGCAATGCAGTCGCGAATATCGGAAGACAATTGCCGTTGCAAACACTCAACACTCAATATGTCAACACTCAAGTGCAGTAGGGATATCAAAACAAACGCCATTAGATTTCAAGTCCTCTTCAGGAGATTTAGGGGTTTAATAAAAACCTCACACTTTAATTGAAGTATTATGCTTAATCAACTATTTTTCAAGTGATTGTTAGTCAGCATCCACACTGCACTTAAAGCCTAAAGTTCATGACTCCAAAACGATTCACCCGAATTCCACTTGCCATATCGATATGTGCTTTCTTGTTCGTAAACCTGACGCTGGGTCAGGACCTTCCGGTTATCAAGCCGGAGGACGTTGGATTTTCGGGTAAACGACTGGAACGAATTGACGACGCGTTCAACGGTTACGTAAAGGATAACAAAATGGCGGGCAGTGTGATACTCGTATCGCGCAAAGGGAAAGTGGCTTATTACAAGGCGTTCGGATTTCGGGACCTCGAAGCCAAATCTGCCATGACTAAGGATGCAATATTCCGCATCGCGTCTCAGAGTAAAGCGATCATAAGCACAGGCATAATGATTTTGCAGGAAGAGGGCAAATTATTGATCCAAGACCCCCTCAGTAAATATTTACCTGAGTTCAAAGAGACCGTTGTTGCCCAGCCAAAGGCCGATGGGGGCTATGATGTGGTCAAAGCCACTCGGGCCGTTACACTGAGAGATTTGTTAACACATACAGCAGGAATTGGCTACGGTATGGGCGTTGCGGCTGACCAATGGAAGACAGCTGCACTACAAGGCTGGTACTTCGCAGACCGTGATGAACCCATTGCTGAAACCATCAAACGAATGGCCCTT
>DATHIE010000187.1:0-6694 GCA_035316905.1 Chryseolinea sp.
TTATTTTTTTTCCATTCACTACCGTTGGGAACGACGCCCATTCCTTCGCCTCTCCGTTACGCAAATAGTGCATGACAGTGTCAAGCTCAAGCGACTGGGTAGATCCCGGCACAGCAAAAAAGCACATAACTATCCCTAAGAAAACGCAATTTCGCACCCCGACTAAGGATAATATTCTATTATTTGTACCCGACATTCGATTTTATGATGATCAAAGTATTTCGTCCAGGGGTTGTAACCGCTGATTGTCCGAGCTTTAGACGTTCGGGCCATCAAGTGCTAGATACAACGATTAATACTGTTGATACAATTTTATTATTTGAATCCACATTTATCCATGATGACAAATAATTATCCAATTTCGATGCCTATTCTGTTAGAAAAACTTAATTAGTTTAGCTTCCCAAAACCTTTCGACGCGCTTATGAAACCTATCGTGCAAATTTCCCTTGATCTTACCAATATTGACGAAGCCCTGGAGACGGCCGCGATAGCAATGCGGGCTGGAGTGGATTGGCTGGAAGCCGGAACGCCATTGATCCTTGCCGAGGGATTGTACGGTGTTCGTGAACTTCGGAAAGCCTTTCCTAATACGCCGATCGTGGCTGATCTTAAAACTATGGACGGCGGCTATCTCGAGGCGGAAATGATGGCAAAAGCAGGGGCGTCATATGTGGTGGTAATGGCACGCGCCCATGAGGAGACAATAAAATGTGTGGTTAAAGCCGGACGAGATTACGGCATTGGTGTCATGGGCGATAATCTCGGATGCCCCGATATGGTTGAAGCCGCTAAATGGTTGCAGGATTTGGGATGTGGTTACATAATACATCATATTGGATATGACGAGCGCCGGGGAATTGCCGCCCAGGGACGTCGTATGCCGAGTCCGTTGGATCAATTAAAGGAAGTTGTGGCTGCCGTCGACATTCCGGTTCAGGCAGTTGGAGGTTTGAGCCTTGAGCAGGCGATTCAGTGTCCTGCATACGGTGCACCACTTGTAGTACTCGGTGCGCCGCTGACTATCGACGCAGATGCATTCAGAACTGCCGATGGTAACCTTGAATCTTCCCTGAGACTTATATGTGAAAAAATACACGCCTACGGAGATGTTCCAGTTGGAAGAGCTTAATAGAACAATATTATAAGCAAGAACACTAGTATAAGCATAAAGAGAAAAAAGATATGAAGTCAGCAGCAGTAGTCAATTTTGCGCCGGAGAAAGGTTCGGTCGAGATACGCGAAATTTTAAAACCCGAGATTGGTGACGAGGACATTTTAATGGAAGTGGCGAACGTCGGTGTTTGTGGAAGTGATTTACATCAATGGACGTCAGATCACAGTTGGCCCGTCAATTATCCTGTAGTGCTTGGACATGAATTTGGCGGACACATCGTGGAACTTGGCAAGAGAGTAAGCGGCTGGAAGGAAGGGGATAGGGTTGTAAGCGAGACTGCGGCCGTCATTGATCCGGGAAATCCTATGTCGAGAGCGGGTTTTTACAACCTCGACCCTACACGAAAAGGGTTTGGTTACGGAGTAAATGGGGCAATGACACGTTATGTGAAAGTACCATCACGATGCTTGCACCGTGTACCCGAAAAATTGTCATTCGAGCAGGCATGTTTAACTGAACCCTGCTGCGTGGCTTATAATGCTGTCGTTCAGAACGCTAACCTGAAACCAGGCGACCGTGTAATTGTGCTCGGACCAGGTACTATCGGCATTCTCTGTGCTGCGGTTGCCAGGTTATGCGGTGCGGAGGTTGCTATGGTCGGCCTGGAGGCGGACAGACATCGCTTGTCAATCGCGAAACAATATGGATGTGAAGTAATAATTGGCGACGCCACAGCCTGGGCTCGTGAACGGGACGGGTTAGGTGCAGATTGTATTATTGATGCAGCCGGCGTTAGTGCCACGTTAAAAATAGCTATGGACCTCGTTCGCCCGAAAGGTCTTATCTCAAAGGTAGGATGGGGGCGTCAGCCATTGGGATTCTCAATTGATGCCATCGTTCAAAAAAATGTTACACTTCAGGGAAGCTTCAGTCACAACTGGCCCATTTGGGAACGGGTGATAGCCCTCCTTGCTGGCGGCCAGCTTGATGTCAGGCCTATTATCGGAGGAGTCTGGCCAATCACGGAATGGCTAACAGCATTTGAAAAAATGCATAAGGGTGAAGTGGTAAAAAGTGTATTAAAACCAGCCTGAACCGTGCGTCTGGAAAATAAAGTCGTCATTGTTACCGGAAGCACAACGGGCATTGGAAAAGCTATCGCGCAAGCCTGCGTTGCAGAAGGAGGACGCGTTGTCATTCATGGTCTTGAAAAAGAACTCGGTGAAGATGTTGTGTCTTCAATCGGAAAAGATAAGTCTATATTACATATCGAGGATCTTAGTGTAGACGGCGCACCACAGCGACTGGTAGACCTCGCTATAAAAACTTTTGGAAGTTTGCATGCAGTCGTAAACAACGCGGCAGCTGTTGTCTCATCGAACATTCATACTACGGACCTGGGGTTCTTTCGGAAAGTATTAGAAATAAATACGCTTGCGCCATTTGCCATGATCAAGGCTGCGCTCCCATACCTTCGTGAAAGTAGGGGATGCGTTTTGAACATTGGCTCCGTAAATGCGTGGAGTGGCGAACCGAATCTGCTTGCTTACAGCGTTTCGAAGGGAGCGCTGATGACTCTCACCAGGAATCTTGGAGATACCCTTCATCGTGAGGATGGTGTCAGAGTAAATCAGATCAACCCAGGATGGGTGTTAACTGAAACAGAGACTCAGAGAAAACGAGACCATGGTTTGGAGGAGAATTGGTTTACAAAGGTGCCGAGAGTGTATGCACCTGCTGGACGGATCATCTGGCCGAAAGAAATTGCGGCCGCAGCTATCTATTGGCTAGCTGATGAAAGCGGTCCGATAAGCGGTCAGGTAGTCGACCTCGAACAACATCCTTTTTTTGGTCGAAATCCACCGAAGGACGAGACGACAATCAAATAGTAAACATTAACAAACAAATAAATGCCAAAGCTTGCTGCATTTCCTAAAGCCTTTATGCAGGCACTATGCAAGGACGGAACCATGAAGGTATCCGAATGGATAAATTTGGCCGTCAAACTTAACATCGACGGTCTGGAATGGTACGCCGGTTTTCTGGAGATGGCCGATGAATCTAACTGGAAACGTTTTCGCGATGAAGTTGAATCGCACGGTAAATCGATTCCAATGATGTGTTGTTCTCCGGATTTCACCCATCCGGATGTTGGGTTTCGCGAGAAAGAAATCGAAAAACAAAAGCGATGGATCGATATGACCTTTGCACTTGGTGGATCTTACTGCCGCGTACTTTCTGGTCAGAAGCGACCTGAGCTGTCTATGGATGAAGGGATCAACTTCGCGGCCGACTGTATCGAAAAGTGTCTGCCGTATGCCCAGGAACGAAATATAACTCTTATAATAGAAAACCATTATAAGGATGACTTCTGGCAATATCCGGAGTTTGCCCAGAAAATGGATGTATTCTGCAAACTGGTCGATCGCATTCATCATCCATCTTTCGGCGTGAATTATGATCCAAGCAATACGTATTTGGCGGGGGAGGATCCGATCGAATTATTGAAACGTGTTTCTAATCGTGTCGTCACGATGCACGCGAGCGACAGATTTCTTTTATCTGGTACGTTGGAAGATTTGCGCAGAGAAGAAGGTGGCGCCGCCGGATACGCAAAGCGACTAAGCCATGGAGAAATTGGCAAGGGACTGAACGACTATGATGCAATTTTTACCGAACTCAAACGCGTTGGATTTAACGGCTGGATCAGCATTGAAGACGGCGTTGACGGAATGGATCAGCTCGAACGCAGCGTTGCTTTCTTACGCGAGAAGATCAAAAAATACTGGCCTTAGGTTCAAGGATGTTTAGTTCCTTTGAGGATATACTTTCCTAACTTTAACATCCGATCGAAGATCTTTTTGTGGCCCATAAATGTTTATAGTTTATGAAAGTGCTCATGCTTTTGCTTTGGTCCTTCATTCCGCCTGAGTCTGGTTATGTGATCGACGGAGACAACGTTGTTTTTTATTACTCGGGCGAAGGACGAAACGTATTGGTCAGCGGCAATTTTAATAAGTGGTCAAAAGATGATGACAAGTGGACAATGAAGTTTGACCCGGACTCTAAAACCTGGAAGTTGACAGCGCCAAAAAAAGAGATTGTCAAAAATATTTCCGGAAGTTTTTATGAATTCACATTTCGGGTCGATGGCGTTTTAATTGACGCGGATAAAAATAACAAAAGCGTCATCCATTGTCAGGGATATGGGTATCGTTATGTGATAGAAGGCATCTAGTGTTAAGTTAAGTTTATTTTGACGGATAAGATTGAAAGTTTTCACCGAGGCTTGACGTCGGTTGTTTATAGTCCAGTACAAATACATTTTAACGCAAAGGATTATTAATGCATCACAGCGACTTCCTCGTACGAAGCACAGTGAGGTTCATTCATCTTATCTTGAAAACGTACCTAATTCGCAAAGGCCGCAAAGCGCAGGTCGCATGGGGCGTAGTCGCGCCTTGCTTGGATTTAGGGTATCAGAACTCTCTTTTTTTTCGGAAGGTCGTGACTACCTAGGACCAAGCTTGCGCGACTGCAACCGATCAGAACTGCTGTCTGCGCCCTCCGCGCATTAGATGCACTATCAAGTCAAAGCAAACGAGTCTCCCCGTGCTTCTCCCGAATGAGTCCTGCTGATGCATTTGCATTCCCTCTGCGGTAAAATGTATTTCTTTTCTAATTTGAAGAGCCTTCTCCGAAAAAGCTTATAGTCTGAGTCCAGTACAAATACATTTTAACGCAAAGGATTATTAATGCATCACAGCGACTTCCTCGTACGAAGCACAGGGAGGTTCATTCATCTTATCTTGAAAACGTACCTAATTCGCAAAGGCCGCAAAGCGCAGGTCGCATTGGGCGTAGCCTTGCTTGGATTTAGGGTATCAGAACATTCTTTTTTCCGGCCCGATTTATCGGGCTGACGACCTATGACCAAGCTTGCGCGACTGCAGCCGATCAGAACTGCTGTCTGCGACCTCCGCGCATCAGATGCACTATCAGTCAAAGCAAACGAGTCTCCCCGTGCTTCTCACGAATGAGTCCTGCTGATGGATTTGCATTCCCTCTGCGTTAAAAAGCATTTCGTTTCTAATTTCAAAAGCTCCTTCTCCAAAGAAGCTCATAGGCTGAGGCAAATGTCATTTCTATTAACATAGCATTAGATTTTCTTTATTGGGATTTTTTTATTTAAACGCTAATCAATCGGTTGCGGACTAACGAGGTGAATATCTGCTGGTGACGGGGATTGACATATTAAAAATGCCAGTTCGTCTATTATATTCTTCAGGCGGCAATAATTTTCCATAATGATCGACGTTAATTTTGGGGATATCGCTAGCTTTGCCCTCACAAAACAGGACTAATTTTTTCGTATGAAACTACAATTCTTTTGCCTCTGCGTGTTTGTTTGTTCAGCCTTTGCAACCTATGCACAGGGGAACGAGGATGGGAAGGGGTATGTGCTTTATGATCCATTGTTTTGGAAGAGTCAGCTTAAGTTGGATGCAACTCAGTGCCAAAAGATCAGAGAGATCAATAGTCAGTTCTATGAAAAACTCACCGCAGTTGCCCACGAGCAAACAACCCACAACGAGATCAGGCAGAAAGCGGTGGAAACCCTGATGCAACGCAGCGAGGAGATTTGGGAAACATTTTACCCGAAACAGCGCCGCATTTGGAAGAAAATGTGGTCAGAAAATTCTGACACACCTCACAATATTTAGGCTGTTACCAGCGATCTCTGTTGCCATCTTGTTTAGAATTACTTTTTTGCGGGAGGTTGAAGGATGGCTGGCCGTTCTGATGCAAAGCCATTACCTTTAGTGAATAAGATCACCATTTGCTATGGAAAATCTGAGAGTAGCTTCTGCACAATTCGAGAATAAAAGCGGGGATAAGGAATATAACCTCTCCGTAATCAACACTCTTGCAGCAAAGGCAGCGGCAAATGGATCGTCAGTGATTGCATTTCATGAGTGTTCAGTCACAGGATATACTTTCGCAAGGAAGCTTTCACGGGAGCAAATGCTTGCTATCGCCGAATTTATTCCCGACGGTCCAAGCATATCGAGTTTAACCCGTATCGCCAAACAAAACGATATCGTCGTGATGGCAGGGCTGTTCGAAAAAGATTCGTCTAACTCTTTGTATAAAGCATATGTCTGCGTGGATAAGAATGGGCTGGTGGCCAAATTCAGGAAGCTTCATCCTTTCATTAATCCATATCTGACTCCAGGAAGTGAATATTGTGTATTCGACTTGAACGGGTGGAAGTGTGGAATACTTATCTGCTATGACAATAATATAATAGAGAACGTCCGGGCTACACGGCTCTTAGGTGCACAAGTTATCTTCATGCCGCACGTGACAATGTGTACACCTTCCACCAGGCCAGGAGCCGGTTTTGTTGATCCCGAGTTATGGATGAACCGCGAGGTGGACCCAACATCTCTACGGCTGGAATTCGATGGAATGAAAGGACGTGATTGGCTGATGAAATGGTTGCCTTCACGTGCGTACGATAACGGCATCTACGTTGTATTTTCCAACCCAATAGGAATGGACGACGACCAGCTC
>DATHIE010000188.1:0-11067 GCA_035316905.1 Chryseolinea sp.
GCGGCGGGCACGCATTGGATTGGTTTTTGTTTCGGATAATTAAACTATTGAGGTATGACAGCGCGGGACGGTATCCATACAAGCCTCTGGCAAGAGACATCAGAAAAATACGAGCCCAGGGCGGCATCTACCATTCAGAAAAAATTTGATGTGATAATTGTTGGCGGAGGTATCACAGGAATCACAACCGGACTTGTTCTTCAGGAGTTGGGATTAAAATGTTTGGTACTGGAAGCGCAAGAACTTTGCTTTGGCACCACTGGCGGTACAACGGCACACATCAATACATTGCTGGATGTTCCTTATACCAAACTGATCAAAAACTTTGGACAAGATAAAGCCACTCTCGTGGCACACACTACAATTGAGGCCCTTGCGTTTATCCGCGACATTATCGAGAAGCACAATATAAAATGCGAGTTCTCTCAAAGTCAGGCATTTTTGTTCGCCCAGGATGAAGAGCAAACAAAAGAACTCAAAGACATTTACGGTGCTTGTAAAGACGTAACCTTGCCGGTGAAATATGTAAATGAAATACCGGTACCGTTAGAATTCACAAAGGCCATTGCCGTACCGGGCCAAGGAAAGTTTCATCCCTTGCGCTACGTTTTTGGTCTTGCAGAAGCATTTGAGAATATCGAAGGTGTTATACTTGACAAGTGTCGGGTTACAGACATAAAAGAGGAGAATGGTACGGTATTCGTCGAATCTGAAAAAGGTACATTTCAAGGATCTTATGCGATTTATGCGACTCACATTCCCCCAACAATAAACATCCTGCACCTCCGATGTGCGCCGTATCGAAGCTACGCAATGGCTGTACGACTCGCCTCAGGAGATTACCCGATGAATCTCGCCTATGATATGTACGACCCTTATCATTACTATCGTTCGCAGAGGATCGGGGGAAGTAACTACCTGATAGTTGGAGGGAAAGATCACAAGACCGGTCATGAACCTAACACGGAAGCCCCGTTCCTTACACTGGAAAGTCACGTTCGCACTCACTTCGATGTTGCGGCCGTCACACACAGATGGTCTTCACAGTACTATGAGCCAGCAGATGGTTTGCCCTATATCGGTCAATTTCCTGGACAGGGAAAAAAAATCCTTGTCGCTACAGGTTTTGGAGGAAATGGCATGACATACGGCACCATCGCGGCTCAAGTATTAAAGAGTTTAATACTTGAATTAAAGAGCGATCTGGCCGACTTGTTCTCACCATCACGTATAAAACCGGTTGCGGCATTTAAAAATTTTGCAGAACATAACATTGATGTCTTTAAGCAGATTGCCGGAAAAATATTTGGATCGCCCGAAGCAAAAGAATTTGCGGATATAGCACCAGGAGAAGGGAAGATCTTTAAAATCGATGGTCAATCAATCGGCATATGCAAAGATCCTAACGGAGCACTACACGCCGTCAATGCCTCGTGCACTCATATGAAATGTACAGTTTCCTGGAATCTTACGGAAAAGTCCTGGGATTGTCCCTGTCACGGGGCGCGATACTCAATGGATGGAAAAGTTCTTAATGGGCCTGCATCGATGGACCTTGAATACACTAACCTCGAACTTATCAATGCGATAAAAGCCTAAGACTTCTTTCGGTCTTTTTTGTCGTTATCCTTTTTAGCTTTTTCTTCTTCCTTCTTGTCTTTTTTCTTGTCGTCCTTATCTCCAAAAATCTTTTCTAAGAAATTCTTTTTGTCTTCTTTTTTCGTTTCGACCGAAGCGATTGTTATCTCATGATCAATAGAAGGCTGTATCGCTCGTACAAATGCATTTTCTAAAACATTGATCACTGTTTCCCAAACATCTGCTTCTGGATTGTCTAGTCTCCCTTCAAAAGGAATTTTAGTTGCCACCTGGTCCTTGGCCTGATTCTCAAAAACTTCACCCGCAAAACCTGTAATCGCTTCCCACATCTTTCGAAAAAGATTATCATTCCTGTCCTCCTTGCCGAGAATGTCCAGGTTTTTGATCACCGGTTTCACATAACCTGTAAACTTTCCTTCTTTGGAAGCCACTTCCGTGTACATCCCAAAGCTTCCCTTGTTGACATCAATTTTTGCATAAGCCTGGAAGAAATCATTAAGCATAACGAGGTTTGTATTTTTCAGGTCGGCATTCATGTCAAATGTTGGCTCTTCAGCAAGCGGATTCAACTTCATAAAAAAGTCGAAGGTACCTTCGTAGACTTTTGCATTTGCAGTTATTGTCGCCGGAAGAAGAGCTGACGAATCATAACTGTTCCTCAGGTTCAATGCTGTCGCATACAGACGCGTAAGTTTTATGTCAACCTTCGGTTTTGAAAACTCATCCCGGTAACGGATCTCACCATCGTTGATCTCGCAGCGATTTACCTGAAGCGGCATAAAATCCTCTTTTAACTGCCTGAATGATGAAGAGTCATTTCTAACATCCTTCGGCTCAACTTTATCTTTCGTAAAATCTATACGCGGCCTTTCAAACACAAATTCACCCACAAAAGAACCATGAAACAATGCTTTCCACTCTATCGATAGATCTACTTTAGAAGCGGAAAAGAACGGTGTTTGTTTTTTTGTGACGCTGTCTACCTTATTGAGGTAGATGCTGTCGATTTGATAAGCTCCACGAATAAGTGCGATATCAATGTCCTCCACGTGTCCATAATAGCCATCCATTTCAGCGAGCGTTTTGTTCGCGTAACGCAACACGATATAGGGCAGGATTAGTCGGAAGACCACCAGTAAAATCAATACCCCAAGCAGTATTTTCAGCCATCTTTTCATCTCACACTCTCCTTTTTAGTTGGGAATACTCTTCTCACATACCAAAATTTTGTAGAAAAATGACTACAGGGTGAAGATTACGATCTTCACTCCAATCCCTTTATTCCGCTCTCTCCAGGCGCCTGACACTGGAAAAAACGCCATAACCGTCCTCTAATGGACGGTAAGCTTTCCCACTGATACCAGTAATATCGTACCACTATGAATGGAATGATTTTTTAATTGACTATGGAAGTAGAAATCTTTTCGGTCACAAAATTCTATATGCCATGAGAGCAATTTGGACAGGTGCTATTGGATTCGGATTGGTCAACATTCCCGTAAAACTTTACAGTGCGTCACAGGAGAGCACCCTTGATCTGGATATGCTGGATAAAAAGGATCATTCCAAGATCAGGTTCCAGCGCGTGAATGAATCCACCGGCAAGGAAGTTACCTGGAAGAATATCGTCAAAGCTTATAAGCTACAGGGCGACTATGTTGTGCTGGACGAAAAAGATTTTGCAGATGCCAGTCCTGAAAAAACCAAGGTTATAAACATCACATCGTTTGTTGATGTGAAAGAAGTCGACACCATTTATTTTGAGACACCGTATTTCCTGGAGCCCGACAAAGCGGGTCAAAAGCCATACAGGTTGCTTCATGATGCGTTGGAAAAAAGCGAAAAGGCCGGGCTCGGAAGTTTTGTGCTCCGCAGCAAAGAACATTTGTGCCTTATCAAACCGCATGAGGATATTTTAATATTGAACCGTATCAGATTTGCCGAAGAGATCCGCAGCACTTCTGAGCTTTCCGTACCAAAAAAGGCAAAACCGACCGCGCCAGAAATGAAGATGGCTCTTTCGCTTATCGACCAGCTAACGGCGCCATTCAACATTGAAAAATTTAAGGACACCTATTCAGCTGAGTTGATGAAGGTTATCAAAGCCAAAGCAAAGGGACGCAAGATCGAAAGGCCTGTATTGAAGGTCACGCATAGAAAGACTGATGATTTGATGGCGATGCTGAAGGCAAGTCTGAAAAAAGCATCATGATGGCACTAACCAAATACATCAAGAAAAGGGATTTTAAGAAGACTCCGGAGCCAAAGGGAAAAAAATCAAAGCAATCGAAGAATCTCACGTTTGTAGTTCAACGTCATGATGCTTCACACTTGCACTTTGATTTCCGGCTGGAACTCGACGGTGTCTTAAAAAGTTGGGCGGTCCCTAAAGGTCCTTCCCTGAATCCCGGCGATAAAAGGCTGGCTGTACAGGTCGAGGATCATCCACTCTCTTACGGAAAGTTTGAAGGCGTCATCCCCAAGGGAAATTATGGTGCAGGAACTGTGGAGATCTGGGACAACGGTACATATGCACCCGAATCAGATACCAACGGTACAGCTACTTCTACACTGAGAAAGGGCCTCAAGTCGGGTTCGCTGAAGATCACGCTACACGGCAAAAAGCTCAAAGGCTCGTTCGCTCTCGTGCGCTTAAAAGACGGCAAAGAAAAAAACTGGCTGCTTATTAAGCACCGTGATGAGTTCGCCACAAATGGCAAGGGCTCTCCCAGCACGAAGAAGATACAAACGCCAGTTACCTCTGTGCGTTCTCCCCGTGCTAAAGAGAGAAAGTTCAAGGACTTCATAAAACCTATGCTTGCGACATTGACCGACGAACCATTCGACAATCCGGACTGGTTATTCGAAGTGAAGTGGGACGGATACAGGGCAATAGCTGAAATGAATAAAGGTGAGGCGAAGTTCTATTCGCGAAACGGACTTTCCTTCCATGAACTATATCCCGAAGTCGCCGCCGAGTTAAAAAAAATAAAGAAGGATTGTATCATCGACGGTGAAGTCGTTGTTCTTGATGAGCATGGAAAACCCAGCTTTCAGAAATTACAACAATTTGGAATGAAACGGGACTTTCCAATTCTCTATTACGTTTTCGATTGCCTTTCTTATAACGGTAAGGATATAACCGATAAGCCATTGGTCGAGAGAAAAAAAATCCTGAAGAAGTTATTGCCGAAAAGTAACATTTTGAAATATTCAGAACACATCCCCGCAGATGGAATACGGTTTTACAAGGAATCCAAAAAGCTCAACCTGGAGGGAATCATGGCGAAACGGGCGGATAGCGTTTATGAAATCGGACGACGGACGACAAACTGGCTGAAAGTAAAAAATCACAACACACAGGAAGCGATAATAGCAGGCTACACTGCACCTCGTGCCAGCCGAAAATATTTCGGGTCGCTTGTATTGGGCATTTATCAGAAAGGAAAATTGAAGTACATCGGTCATACCGGAACAGGTTACATGGAAAAGACTCTAAAGGACGTATACGAACAACTGCAGCCTTACACTACGGAGTCTTCTCCGTTCGATACAAAGGTTCCTCTGAACGCTGCTGTAACCTGGGTGAAACCAGTGCTGGTGTGTAATGTCAAGTATAGTGAATTAACGCATGACGGTATTTTAAGGCACCCGGTATTTATGGGTTTGCGAATAGATAAAAAGGCAAATGAAGTCGATCAGCTTGAAACCAATATGAAGACTGCTACGAAAAAAAAACCAGCGCGTAAGTTGGCAAAGAAGACATCGCGCAAAACAAGTGACGAAAAGGGAAAAACTATAAAAGCAAATGGACACGAAGTCCCGGTCACTAACACACAAAAAATATTTTGGCCCGACGAAAGTTATACCAAAGGCGACGTAATCGACTATTATAATACCATATCTTCGTACATCCTTCCACATTTAAAGGATCGTCCGCAATCTTTGAAACGAAACCCCAATGGAATCAAGGACAAAGGATTCTTTCATAAGGACGCAGGTGAAGCTGCACCATCATGGGTTGAGCATATTGAGGTCCGCTCCGACAGCACACAAAAGATCGTTAACTACATCCTCTGTAACAATAAGGCTACACTGCTGTATCTGGCCAATCTTGGATGCATCGAATTAAATCCGTGGAACTCACGTATCAAAAACCCCGATCATCCCGATTACCTGATCATGGATATTGACCCATCCGACAATAATACATTCAAAGAAGTCGTAGATGTCGCCGTCGTTATTAAGGAAGTGCTTGATAAGGCAGGAGCAAGCTGTTATTGTAAAACATCAGGTGCGACGGGGATCCATATTTATGTGCCTTTGCACGCTGCTTACGCTTATGAGCAAGCACGACACTTTGCAGAGCTTGTTGCTGCGCTCACAGCAGAGCAAATTCCCAAGCTTGCGACGGTGGAGCGTTCACTAGACAAGCGCAAAGGCAGAATCTACGTTGACTACCTGCAGAACAGCCGCGGTCAGACCCTTTCATCCGTTTACAGCATACGCCCTGTTCCTGGGGCAACCGTGTCGACTCCGATAGAATGGAAAGAGCTAACGCACGAACTTGATCCAAAAAATTTCACCATTAAAACCATCCACAAAAGACTCGACAAGTTGGGCGATATCTTTGGCGGTGTGTTAAAAGACAAGAACAATCTCGTTAAATGCGTTAAGGCGTTGGAGGGAACCTAGTAAATAATTTATCTCCTATCCTATCGGAACAGAATCAGTCCTTTAAGGACTGCCGTTTTCATACTGTTCTTATTCTATCTATTTGGTTCAACACTAACGCAATCAACATGAAAACTCTGCTCGTTTCAATTGCATTAATTATTTCTGCCAGAGGCTTTGCACAGACAACCTTCAGGTACGAACCCTACTTTTCCGCTATTGTCGTGAAAGACCTGGCGGTATCCGTTGCATGGTACACATCACTATTCGAACTGAAAGTGAAAACCGAGTTAGCAGATATTCAAGGTGGTTATAACATATCCATTCTCGAGACTGAAAACATGATGCTGGAGCTTATGGAGCTCCGGGGATCTCTGTCGCGTGAACAGTTGCTAGCGGGGAAACCTGAAGGAACACAAATTCAGGGGCATTTAAGATAGGATTTAAGGTGCAAAGTATTGATGCCTGTTTAAAAAGACTATCGCAGCTAAATATAGACGTCCCGCAAGTTTGGGAAGATAAAGGTTCCAAAAAGAGGAATTTTCTGATCAAAGATCCTGACGGAAACCTGATACAATTCTACGATTGAAGGCCACTTTGGAGGTTTTATCTTGCACGAAAAAAAATTCCATCTATTTATTTAGCAATTATGCTAAATAAATTATTTTTGCATCGCATTTAAACATTTAGAGGGAATTGGCATCAGCGAAAACCCGTGGTGAGAAAGAACTGGAGGAATTGGATCGAGTATTCAGGGCATTAGCCCATGAATCTCGAAGAACAATTCTCACGGTATTGAAATCTAGAGGCGGTACGATGACGGCTGGCGATATTGTGAAAAGGTTTTCGTATGCCTGGCCCACGATCACACGTCATTTACAGCAACTGGAAGACGCCGGATTGATTACGTCAGATAAAGTGAGCAGGGAACAGTATTATTCTGTCAATGATAAATATCTCAGCTCTATCGTCAGCAAATGGCTCAATTGGTTCAACGATTCACAATAATAAATATCACAAATGGAAAAGAAGGTAAACACGGAGGGTACGATATTGGCTATTGCGACCTATAAACCCAAAGAAGGAAAAGAAAAAGAACTTTTAGAGTTGGTAAAGAAGCATCTGCCAATCCTTCATGAGTTGGAACTGGCCTCAAAGAGGAGCAACTACATCGCGCAATCGAAGGATGGAACGATCATTGAAGTATTTGAATGGACTTCACTGAATGCGATACATGCAGCACATCAGCATCCAGCCGTTTCGGATATTTGGGAGAAGATGACTCTGATCGCTGATTTTGTTCCAATGACAGTACTTCCAGAAGGTCAAAACCCTTTCCCTGGATTTAAAGTATTAAATTAGAATTTATATCACCGCCTGTATGAAACAGTATTTAATGATCTTGCCTGTCGCATGCGTTCTCCTGTCATGTCAGCAAAAAGAAAGTAAAACCGCCGATAGTCCGGTGAAAGGAACGTGGCAGCTGATCTCGGGGACTCTCATTGAAAAGGGAGACACGACGACTACGGATTATACTCGCGACATTCAGATGATCAAGGTAATTAATGATTCACATTTCGCCTTCCTGAATCACGACCTCAACAAGGGTAAGGATTCATTGGCAACGCAATTTGTAGCAGGCGGTGGGCGCTACGAACTAAATGGTGATCAATATACCGAGCACCTTGAATACTGCAGTGATAGGCAGTGGGAAGGAAATGACTTTGTGTTCACTGTAAAAATAGAGAATGACACGCTCACGCAAAGGGGCACCGAAAAAGTTGAAGGAACAACTATCGATCGGTTTAACATTGAAAAATATGTAAAGGTAAAATGAGATGCTGGAATGAAGACAATAAGGCCGTACTTAAAAGCACGGCCTTACTTTTTTGCCAGCGTTATGCGTGGCTATGTTCACCCTTGTTCAGGAATTCTTCTTTTCGGCGCTCCATCTCTTCATCGCTCATGTCTTCAACGTGTGTGGCAACCCACCACTGGTTATTCCATTCGTCCCTTACTCCGGCCGAACGGTCGCCATAGAATTCATCCACTGGCTCACGTATCGAGGTGGCGCGGGCGTTTATTGCCTGACGGTACATGGCGTCCACATCGTCGACATACAGGTATAACATCGTAGGCATCGGTTCATTCATTCCCTTCATTACATCGGAAACCATAATGATCGAATCGCCGATCTGAACCGTTGCATGCATGATCCTGCCATCTTCTCCCTTCATTTTAGAAGTTACTTCACCATCAAAGGCTTTCTGTATGAACTCCAGAAGTCCGCGTGCATCATTCACCACTAAATATGGCGTCACTGTATGAAACCCCTTGGGAACTGCCCTCACGGATTTCTTTTGACTCTTACGTTCTACCTTTTTCATGAAAATTTTGATTTTGTTATTAATGATTGATAGACATCTTTTGTCTTGTTCATTTTCCCAAATACCATGCCTTCACAGTCACATCTGTTATAGTGAAGATTCGTCAAAAGATCTGAGGATAATATTCCGCAGCATCGATGAAAATGGTCCAATACCATCGCGTGCCAATCACGAAAAGCAGTCGCCTACACAAAGCAACATTAGGTAGTCATTCAAGCGATTTAATTATTGCTATGCAAGGGGATGAAGCTACCGGCTTGTAGCGACAGCATTCACTGCTAGAGGGTATTATTTAGATATATTCTAAATAATAATTGCATTTTCGGAGCTGCCGACGCATTATTGAACATTATTTATAATCAATCTAAATAAGTGAAGCTCAAGATAATGGCAGAAGGGCAACGATATTTTCATCAAAACTTATTCGGATTCGCGAGGCAGTGCACCTGCGCCGAAGCCATCCAACTCCACTTTGGCAACATTGCTCTGCTACTTAGTCATCCTCAATTAAAGGATTTTTCAGCCTTTGTAACAGAGACAATAATGCACGAGTCGGCTGTTGAAGATCGAACCGCCAGATGCATTTACTTACCGACGCGCGATATGGCGTTGATGTTTGCCCTAAGCTACACGGAGCTACTACTACTGGATGAGATCCTCAACCAGACCATAATGATGATCGAAATTGATAAGCTGCTTTCAAACTAAAACACAATACATATATATGAAATCCTTTTACTTGATTGTCCTTTTCCTGATCTCAACCAGCGCACTTGCCCAGACAACGGGGTCGGTAGGCGGTACAGTCAGAACATCGGACGGTGATCCCGCAGAATTTGTATCCGTTAGCCTCAAAGGAACCGGCAAAGGTGCTGTGGTCGGCAAAAACGGAAATTACGTCATCAACAATATCACACCTGGTAGCTACACGCTTGAAGCCTCCTTCGTGGGACTTGAGATCCGGCAGCAAACCATCGACATCAAAGCTGGAGAAAGAGTCCAGGTCGACTTCTCACTTAAAGAAAATTCACAGCAGCTTCAGGAAGTTGTTATTTCAGACACCAGAGATTCATATAAAGTAGATGAACCTTCTCAATCACTCCGGTTAAAAACTCCCCTCATCGAAACACCTCAGAATATACAGGTTGTTACACGAGAAGTTCTTAAAGATCAACAGATCATTAGCATGAGTGACGGATTGGTCAGAAATGTCAGTGGAGCGGTGAGGATGGAGCACTGGGGTGATCTATACACTAACATTTCTGCAAGAGGCTCGCAGATCCAGGCTTTCCGCAACGGTTTTAATGTCGTCAATTCATACTGGGGGCCACTTACTGAAGACATGAGCTTTGTAGATCACATTGAATTCGTGAAAGGTCCCGCCGGTTTTATGCTGGCGAATGGCGATCCCAGCGGTCTATACAACATAGTTACTAAGAAACCTACCGGCCAGACGAAAGGTGAAATATCTTTTACATTAGGCAGCTTCGATCTGTACCGGACCTCACTGGACCTCGACGGAAAGCTAAGCAAAGATGGAAGGCTTTTGTACCGTCTGAATATTTCGGGTCAGAATAAGAAATCACACAGGGCAAATGAATTCAACAATAGGTACGCAGTAGCACCCGTGCTTTCCTATCAGCTCGATGATAAAACCAAACTCACCCTCGAGTACAATTACCAAAATGCACGAATGAGCGACGTTGGTTCATTCTACGTCTTCTCAACGGACGGTTATGCTACACTGCCACAAGACTTCACTGCACTTCCGGCCGGCATGCCCGCAACAAAGATCAACGATCACAGCATTTATGTGAATCTGCAACATGACTTCAACGAAAACTGGCGTATCACAGGACAGGTGTCAAGATTCATCTACACACAACAAGGTTCCTCAATGTGGCCCGCCTCTGTAAATCCAGATGGAACTATGTTAAGGGCAACCAGCAGCTGGGACGCAAAAAGTACAATGAGCATGGCACAAGTATTTGTGAATGGTGACGTGACGACCGGTGCGATACGCCACCGTATTCTCACGGGTATCGATATCGCCAATAAAGAATACTTTGCCGACTGGGGTCAATACCACATGTTAGATTCCGTAGGTGCCGAGTTCGATACACACAATCCTTATTACGGAACTCCTGTAAATGGATATCCTCAATTCGATTACTCCACGCCTCTTGAAGAAAGAGCCCAGGCAGTTGGCGGTTTGATGGATCAGCGTTACACCGGTGTATACTTGCAAGACGAGCTTGGATTCATGGACAATCGAATCAGACTGACACTTGCCGGCAGATATACATATGTAAAGCAGTCGGAATGGGGCGATGAGCCAATGGAAGCTAAACACTTCACTCCTCGCGTGGGACTTAGTGTTTCTGTTAACAAACAGACTTCAGACTAT
>DATHIE010000189.1:0-4662 GCA_035316905.1 Chryseolinea sp.
AAGGAAGATCATCCGTACGCCGCTTGACCCAGCAATTACTTTTTCCGATGACCCGCTCCGAATGATGCGTGCTATTCGTTTTGCGTCTCAGTTGGGATTTGATATTGAAGCAGACACCTTTCAGGCCCTTACAGACCACGGGCCAAGATTAAAGATCGTTTCCCAGGAACGCATCACCGATGAGTTGAACAAAATCATTTTAAGTCCAACACCATCTTATGGCTTTAAACTTCTTTTTCACTGTGGCCTGCTCAATCAATTTTTTCCCGAATTAGTCGCATTGCACGGCGTTGAATATGTTGGAAATCGGGCCCACAAGGATAATTTTTTTCACACACTCCAGGTTTTGGATAATGTGGCGAAAGTTTCAAATGATCTCTGGTTGCGTTGGGCTGCGATACTACACGACATTGCGAAACCGGCAACCAAAAGATATGATAAAGAACATGGCTGGACATTCCATGGACACGAGGACAAGGGCGCCAGGATGACTCCAGGTTTATTCAAAAGGTTGAAGCTTCCTATGAACGACAGGATGACGTTCGTTCAGAATCTTGTGCGATTACATCTTCGTCCGATACCTCTTTCCAGAGAAGTTACGGACTCCGCGATACGGCGGCTCCTTTTTGATGCCGGTGATGACATTGATGCTCTGATGATTCTCTGTCGCGCGGATGTGACGTCGAAGAATTTTGAGAAGGTCAATAAATTCCTGAAGAACTTCGATCTGGTTGAACAGAAAATTGCCGAGGTGGAGGAGAAAGATCATCTCCGGAACTTTCAACCGCCAGTTTCGGGAGATGAGATCATGCGGATTTTCAACATTCCACCTGGACGGGTCATTGGCGAAATTAAGGAGCAGATCAAGGAGGCGATTCTGGAGGGAGACATCAAAAACGACCGCGAAGAAGCCATGGCATTACTGATGAAAATAGCCCGCGAAAAGGGGCTGGCAGTCAGCAACTGAGGCGGGTTTGGACCTACCAGAAATGGGTGATGCAACCCTTTTCTTTCTAACTTGTCTTTACTTAAAGCGTGTTATTAGCTTGGACCATGGAGTATTAAACATGCATGATGAGCTCATTTCGCGCTGCAAGGCAGGCGATCAGGAGGCTCATCGCCGGCTGTACAAACTGTACTCCAAAGCTATGTACAATGTCGGCCTTAGGATTACCCGCAGCGAAGAGGAAGCGGAGGATGTTCTTCAGGAAGCGTTTATTAATGCCTTCAGGAATATCGACAGCTATAGGGGTGACGCGACGTTTGGAGCCTGGCTTAAGCGTATTGTAGTCAATAAAGCTATTAACGCTGTAAGTCGGAAGAAACATGATCCCATACCCGACGATGACAGATGGGACGTGGCCGAGGAAGAAACGCCGACAGAATACGGCGACGGGCTAACGGTTGATCGGGTAAAGCGTTGCATAGAAGAGTTGCCTGATGGATATCGGACCGTGCTCTCGCTATATTTGCTGGAGGGATATGATCATCAGGAGATAGGCGAGATAATGGGAATTTCCGAATCGACGTCTAAATCACAGTTGAACCGTGCGAAGGCCAAACTCAGAGAATTGTTGACGAAGAAATCATAGGTTTTAAACTTGGGTGTTATGAAAGATCGTTTAGAAGAATTTATCCGTGAGAACCGCGCGGCATTTGATGACAAAGAGCCGTCCGAAAAAGTTTGGAGGAACATCAATGCATCGTTGGGTCTCGGGCGTACGGGCGTTTGGAATTCTCTAGTATTGTGGAGGGCTGCCGCTGTGATCTTTATGGTGCTTTGCGGATATCTCCTGATTCCAAAAAATACAGAAACCTCGATCGCCAATGATAATGTCTCGTCGGAGTTTGATGACGTTGAGGCCTTTTATATCCAGCAAATTTCTGAAAAAGTTGAAATGATCGACGAGTTCCAGAAAAGTGAAGGACTCAATGGCTTTACGCATGATTTTCAGCAGCTTGAGGCGATGTATATGGTGCTTAAAGAAGAGATGAATACGAGCCCTAGCCAAAAAGTCAAGGATGCATTGGTGTTGAATCTGCTTGTTAGGATTGATTTGTTAAATCAACGATTGCACAAGCTGGAGAAAGAGTATAAAGACGACGATCAGGACAATCAGGAAGAGTCGAAGAAGCAAGCCGTATGATTCTCAGATAAAATTTGAATGAGTATAATGCAAAAAAGCCCAGCGTCTCTGGGCTTTTTTGTTTACCTAAACCTAAACCTATGAGAAGAATTACTCTACTCAATCATAGTAACGCGACTCAGCATCATAAGTTTCGCCTAGCAATAAAAAATCTTCAATTATTTTTCAATTTATCCTTGAACACTTTTTTAAACTTTTCCAGCTTCGGCTGTATAATATAAGCACAGTATGGAGCGTTGCCGTTCAGATTATAATAATTCTGATGATAATCTTCAGCCTTATAAAAGATTGAGTAGGGGCTGATCTCCGTAACGATAGGTTTGTCAAAAGCGCCTGCATCAGAAAGTTTCTGTTTGTAATCTTCTGCAAGTTTCTTTTGCTGCTCGTTGTGATAATATATGACTGATCGATATTGCGTTCCCTCATCGTTTCCCTGTCTGTTCAACGTTGTGGGATCGTGAGTCTTCCAGAATATCTCCAATAACTCGTCAAAACTCACTTTTTTTGGATCATACGTTAATTGTGTTACTTCCGCATGGCCAGTCAGGCCGCTGCAAACTTCTTTATAAGTCGGATTTTTCACCTTTCCTCCCGAATAGCCGGACTCGACTTTTTCGACTCCCTCGACGTTTTGGAAAATTGCTTCGGTACACCAAAAGCATCCCGAGCCAAATGTTGCAAGCTGCAGTCCTGTTTTCGTTTGATCAGACATAGATGGTTTATTTTGCTGCGCAGATGACGTTGTTGTCCACAGTAGTACAATGGACAACAAACTAATACTCGTTCGTATCATAAAAGGTTTATATTCCAACATACGTGTAATTTAGTTGGAATGGATTTATCAAAGTGTCAGCTATTGAACAAAATGACGAATTAATTAAGTTCAAAAAAGCGCACCAAAGATATCCTTACATGTAGTTCTGATAGAATCCCTTGATTCCCGTTACAAGCTGATTGTAAATCGGCTTGGTAAATTCAAGGAACAAGTCTTGCGGAACTGGCGGTTGTTGTTCACGCAGTTTGCACATTTTCAGTTGCTGGTCGTCCAATGCACGGTCATCACCGTTAAATCTTGCCCATTGACTTACCCAAACATATTCACCGTTGAATTTGCGATGAGTGAGCACGCCATTGGTTTTTGCATCGACGACAACCATACTTAACAAGCCATTTGATATCAATTCCTTGCGGTAGGTTGTATATTTCGCTTTTACAGTATTGTATACGGGAACAACTTTGCCATCGACCTTTGCTTCTCCGACCTTCACACTATCACGTGTAACAGTCTCTTCCTTTTCTTTCATCACAGAATTGCCGACGCTGAAGTCATCAAATTGGATCCTGACGATCTGATCAGCCTGCGCGAGGTCGACTCGTTTTGCTTCCTCCGGAGTGTAAAATTGAATGAATGTGTTTTCAGGATAATTGCCGTGAAGAAACTCTTCAACTTTGTCCTGAAAGAAGCCGCCACTTAGATTGTAGCGTACGGGTACAGGAATTTGTTCGACGATAACCTTTAGGGTTGCTTCGAATTTTGCTTTGCCCAGATATTCAACAACATCTTTATAACCAGACACAAAATTTTGAGCATCTACAAAATTAAAATAGGCGCGTTTCGCTTCATTGCGGTTTCCTTTCATCAATGCATCTATGCCTGCATTATAACTTTCTTCAGCTGCCTTTTCCTTAAGTGGCCCTATTTCGGCATAGTAGTTCTTTGGATTTGGCACCGCTTGTTTACAACCAGGGCACTGGCGTATAGCCTCATATAAAGCGTTTATGCTGTTGTAGGACTGGATAGCATTTTTCCACTTAAATGCAGAGTTGGAAGCAATTTCATTTTTTGCCTCGTTCTCAAAGTAATCTACCGCCAGGGGATAAGCGTTTCGAAGTGCCTCGAGCGACTTGTCGTGATCAGGATTTTGCCTTAACCTATTGACGGATTTCATCACCGCCTCGTAGTAGTCGCCCCGTTCGTATGCTTTCTTACCAGACGAGCAGGCAATAATAAACAACAGCGAAAGTGCAATGTAGGAGTGTCCCGATTTCATAATTGTTTGGATGATTTGAAGGGGGTCAAAAAAATTGTTCCCGAAAGATAGCTTTAAGCCAAGAAAAAATAAATTGAAAAAACGACGATTAAATTACATCGGTCTTGTCTTGGCGCCATCTGTTACGCAATTACGCAGCAATGACATCGTCCTTGTCGTCGACCAGGCGGACGCAGAACGCGGCTATTAGCAGGAAGACCCCGGCCATTACGAGACTGTATATTGCCTGGGAGCCATACAAATGCTTAACAATTGGCCCGCCAATTACACCGTTTACTATCTGCGGCAGGGTTATGAAAAAGTTAAAGACTCCCATGTAGATCCCCATCTTATGACTCGGAATGGCGCCAGCCAAGATTGCGTAGGGCATGGCTAGGATGCTGGCCCAGGCAATACCTACTCCGATCATTGGAAGTATGAGTAACATCGGGTTATGAATAAAATAGATAGAGATCAAACCTATA
>DATHIE010000190.1:0-5391 GCA_035316905.1 Chryseolinea sp.
GAGCTCCGGAGGCATATGATAAATCCCAAAGCAAGCTCCTTTGCCGATACAACCCTTACTCAGGCATTCCGGAAGTTCGACCGGAATACCAGTCAGGTTGAACTCTCCCAGGTGCCTGAGGGCAGTATTTTCCGTCTCCAGGACAAATACTTTAAAAAGGGAAAGTTGAGAAGGACGCGGATACTCTGCAGGGAACTTCAATCAAAACGCGACTATCTTGTTCCAGCCGATGCGTTGGTTACCGACGTTCAGTTAAGTCTTCTCTGAATCATAGCATTAACGAGATCGAAGAAATTCAAGGGCTGAAGAGTCCTCCACTGCACAATTTGTAAGGTTCCACCCATGTTGATGTAGCTATCTACATGGTACTTCCTGAATTCATCCTGAATAAACTCAGGAAACGACACTGCGGCAATCCACCCATCTTCAACTTCATCAAACCACTCCTCATAATAGCAGTCGTCTGATCCATGGAAGTTGAGAATGTTCTCCCCTATGAGGATAAATTTGTTGATACCCTCCTTCATCATACCCTCAAGGATATTTCTTTTTAAGGTCATGATGTCGTTGTTAATCGCGTCGTTCCATTCGCCAATAAATTCTATCACTGTAAATCCTATTTCATAGTCGGCGTACAGGATTTTTATATACAACGTTTCTGATCCAATCGAATCCCACGCAGGATCGATATAATACCCGTAAATAGTGTCAGAATAGAGGTCGTGATTGTACTGCTTTCCGTGAAATGGAGAGAGTTTATCTAGCGTCGGATCGTAATATTTCAGCCAGTTGTAGTAAGGTTCAATCTCGTGCATGGCTCCGCCGGCTGTCAACAGCTTTTCTGACAGAACCGTGTTGCTTTAGTAATTGTTCCGCTTCTTCGTAGGAAACACCAAGCTCAGCCATGATCATGTTTATCCCTCGATCGACCAGCTTCTTGTTGGTCAGTTGCATATCGACCATCTTATTTCCCTTGACGTGACCAAGCTTGATCATAACAGTGGTCGTGATCATATTAAGTACCAGCTTTTGCGCTGTCCCTGACTTCATCCGTGTACTTCCTGTTACAAACTCCGGCCCGACAACGACTTCAATGGGAAAATCTGCCTGTTTCGCCACCTCTGAATTTGAATTGCACACAATACAGCCGGTAGTTATACCGTTAGCTCTCGCGTCTTTCAGTCCGCCGATTACGTAAGGAGTTCTTCCCGACGCCGCAATACCCACCAATACGTCCTGCTGATTGATTGAAAACTCCTCCAGGTCTTTCCAAGCCTGAGCGAAATCATCCTCTGCGTACTCCGCAGCTTTTCGGATCGCCTTGTCTCCACCAGCCATCAATCCAATCACCCTTCCATGTGGAACTCCGTAAGTAGGCGGAACCTCTGACGCGTCGACAATGCCAAGGCGTCCGCTCGTACCAGCACCAATGTAAAACATCCTGCCACCGGACTTCATTTTATCTACCACGGCATTTATCAGCGGCTCAATTTGGTGCAGGACTTTTTCGATGGATAATGGGACAGTCTTATCCTCGTTGTTTATATTAACCAACAATTCATGAACACTCATTTGTTCAAGATTGTCGTAGTAAGAAGATGATTCGGTCGTTGACAAAATCAATTAAGATCTTTTTGGTGATACAAAGTCAAACCTGCTATTGGTCCCTCAAGAATATTCTTAACGGTGATACCTTTGTCATTTGCGACTTGCCGTAATATGTCGCTGAAATAAAAAGCGATAGAGCCCGTAAAATGAACTTTAAGATTGCTGAAGTTTTCGTACTTCATCACATTGTTCTCATAGAACTCGGCAAAACTGCTGTATATAAGTTTGTAACAATAGGGCTCTTTGAGATGTTGAAAGATGAATTTTGTGAAGCTTGCAAGAAAAGCACTTGGGCGCTCCTGCTGATATACTTTTTCCAGGAACTCTTCGCGACTTAATGGAAATCGGTCATGAAATTGTTTCCTCAGGGTTTCCGGCATTACTAAACGCAGGTAATCCACCAGGAATTTCCGACCTATGTTTGCACCTGATCCTTCGTCTGCCAATATCCAACCAAGGTTGGCAACGTTGCCTACAATCTTTTCGCCGTCGTACAAACAGGAATTTGATCCTGTTCCCATGATGCACGCAATTCCGGGCTCGTAACCACAGAGAGCCCGAGCTGCAGCTAAAAGATCCCATCCAATTTCGATGTGAGCCTCGGGAAAAAATTCGAGGAAGGCGCTTTTGATGGTCAGTTGATTCTTAATTGACGAAACCCCGGCGCCATAAAAAAAGATCTTATTTACCTGCTCATTGATCTTCGGGAGTACCAATTCCTGTACATTCTTCTTGAGATCTTCGATCGGCTGATAGTAGGGATTGAACCCCGGAGCGCTTGCCTGTCCGACGGTACCATTACGTTCAATGAGCCTCCAATCAATCTTGGATCCTCCGCTGTCTGCTATTATGATCATGGGCGGTTATAAATATCAATAGTGCAATATTATCAAAGGAGACAAAGCTATAACATGAAATCTACAGAAAAAACAATCCAAAGGAGTCTCTTTACTGATTTACGTTTCGTCGTTAATGTTTGAGCTTTCCGATAACCTTGAATTTTTCAAAGACTTTTGAATCGTGAGGAGCGTCCTTCAGCTCATCGGTTAGGTCCTGGCCCGCCCAGTGTTCATAATGTTTCCCATCTCTCCACAGCCGTGACCGCGTGACATCGTAAATTAACCCGTGGAGCGCAACCCAGATTTCCGGCTTATCCTGACCGTTCCGAAGGGCGACGTATGAACGTGAATATTCCGGCAGATCATCCATTTACCTTCCAGTTGTTAGGCTATTATAGTCTTTAATTATGGTATATAAGAATTGAACTGGTGGTAAGTCGGTCTGAATGCTAAGCAACATTTTTATTTTTTCCGTTATGACCATCACCGGCTGGCCGTTTCCATGATCGCGATTTACTTCAAGTGCATGTTGTATCAACTCAATATCCTTATCGCTAAGTTGTGTTACTTGCGTAAACGTTGGAACATGTGTTTCGTCGGTCGCGACAAATACGTCTTTGGCAGAGAACTCGCGCTGCTCAATCAGTTTAACGACTGAGGTTCCGGCCACCATGTCTCCTATTCGCTGCCCTTTGCCGCCCATGGCAACTGCTACCAGGGCAATCGCACCTGAAAGTATATAAAAGTCCACAAGGCTAAAGACCCAGCGAAGTAAGTAGTCGCCAACAGTCGCCGGTGTTCCATTGAGACGCACAACCTTTGTTTTCATTAGTTGTTTTCCCGGTGTCTGGCCATTCATAAATATCTCAAATAAGACACTGAAAAACATCCAGGGTATGCCGAGAAGCAGAAGCCAAATATACCAGAGGTCTACATCGCGATCAGCCAGCGCAAACACAACTGCAACCGAATATGCGATCAGGATCAGCCTATCAATAAGATGTCCTAAGATCCGGTCGCCTATGCTGGCTAAAGGGTAATCTATGAGAACATTTTGCGTAGTGCGTACCCGAACTGTTTGCATCCACTTTTAATTTTATGCAATTTTCAAAAATAATGAAGTAACAATGAATATTTTCAGATCGCTAATTGTAACTGCCCTTCTTTTCCTCTTAGGATGCTCGGGTGAAAAATCCGAATCCTCCTCAAACGACGACCAACTACGTGCCAAAGCAAACGACCTTGCGCAACAATTTGTTCTCGCGGATACCCACGTAGACCTTCCATACAGGCTGAAAATAAAACACTTCCGATTGGAGCGGGAATATATGGGTATCCCCGTAAGCACCACGGAAGGAGACTTTGATTTTGAGCGTGCGAAAAAAGGAGGCCTGGATGCCCCTTTTATGTCCATTTATATTCCCTCAGATTATCAGCAAAAACCCGATAATGGCAAAGCCCTGGCGGATTCGTTGATTAATATGATCGAAGCGATTGTTCAGGCGCACCCTGATAAGTTTGCGCTGGCGAAGACACCATCTGAGATAGAAGAGAATTCCAAAGCAGGAAAAATCTCACTTCCCCTTGGAATGGAAAACGGAGCACCCATCGGAAATGACGTTAAAAATGTGACGTATTTTTTTGACCGGGGTATTCGTTACGTCACTCTTACCCACGGAAAACAGAATCAGATTTGTGATTCCTCTTATGATACTCTAAACAGGAGTTGGAATGGACTAAGCCCTTTTGGTGAGAAGGTGGTAGCTGAAATGAATCGCGTAGGAATGATGGTGGACATTTCGCACGTCTCAGACAGCTCTTTTTACGATGTGATTAAAGCCTCGAAAGCGCCGGTGATTGCGTCTCATTCTTCGTGCAGATATTTTACACCTGCCTTTGAAAGAAACATGTCGGATGATATGATCAAAGCATTGGCAAAAAATGGTGGCGTAATCCAGATCAATTTTGGCGCATCCTTCCTGGATTCTTTGGCTCGGGTGAACAGCAAAATGCTTGACTCGCTGGAGAAGACTTTGCAGGCAAAAGGCCTCACGTCAAAAGATTCGGCAGCACAATCTATCATTGATCAGTTTGCAAAGAATCACAGCGACTTGTATTCCGATGTAGCACGCGTGGCAGACCACATCGATCACGTAGTGAAACTGGTGGGTATCGACCACGTAGGAATTGGATCGGATTATGACGGCGTAGGCGACAGTTTGCCACTCGGATTGAAAGATGTTTCAGACTATCCGAATCTATTTTACGTATTGCTCAAAAGAGGATACTCCGATGAAGACATAAAGAAGATCTGTTCAGGAAATATTTTCAGAGTTTGGAACAAGGTGATAGAAATATCCGAGAAGGGTTAGTGTCTGGCTTAAGAAAAATTCATGAGGGAAGCTGCATTTGTCAAGCAAAATAAATTGCGTTGGGAAGAATTTGAAAACGTAGTCAAAGACCAACGTAGCACCTCTCCTGATCGACTTGCAGAATTGTTCATTCAGATCACAGATGATCTCTCATATTCTCGGACGCATTACGGAGACAGCCGAACCACCAGGTACCTGAATGCATTAGCCAGCATAATTCACCTCGAAATCTATAAGAACAAACGAGAAGAGGCCAGCCGGTTTGTTACGTTCTGGAAGTATGAGCTTCCGGAAATGATGTACAATACGCGAAAGTCATTGCTTTACGCTTTAATAATCTTTTTGGTCGCTGGAGTCATGGGTGCAGTTTCAGCAAAATATGATGACACATTTGTGCGGCTCGTCATGGGTGATGGATATGTTAACATGACACTTGAGAACATCAAAACCGGTAATCCGACGAATGTTTACGCAGGAGAAGATGAACTAACGATGTTTTTCTTCATCACCTGGAATAACATTATGGTCTCATTTCGTGTGTTTGTGTTTGGTATCTTTGCGTCACTGGGCAC
>DATHIE010000191.1:0-4292 GCA_035316905.1 Chryseolinea sp.
ATCCGAGAACAGGACGGTGATTGAAGTCGTACCTTGGCCACTAACTAGCGTCGAATTGCTCGGAACAGCCCAGTTATATTGTGTAGCGCCTGGAACGGCTGAAATGATGTAATTCACAGGCACACCCAGTTCGCATATTACGGGCGGGCCATTCACCGAAAGAGGGGCCGCTGGCCTCACTTTACCGATCTGTATGGTTCGTGAAGCCCCGTCTCCTCCACAGGCATTTGATATCTGAACCGAAATAGTGCCTCCCGTAAAATCATTTTTGAATCTAACGAGAATTGTATTGGTTCCTTGCCCGGAAAGCAAAGTGGCCTGAGCAGGCAATGTCCATACGAAAGCAGAAGCATCCGTCGTATTAACAGAATATGTCGCGGGCTGACCACTGTTGCCGACGTGAGCGCAAGCATTTGAAGGTCCCGTGATTTGGCTTGCCGTAAACTGACAAACCTGTGCATGCATTACAGAAGGTGCCAAAAGAATTGTTAGACTTAACAAATATTTGAACCAACTGTTGTTGTTGCGGCCTTGAACAGCCGAATTAGTAGAATCTAGTTTCATAGTGAGCGCCGTTTATTGTTCAATTGTTGAATGCAATCACGGTCGAACATCGGTATTAAAGGGATCGCAGAGATGTCCGCTAAAAAATTTAGAATCCCGAGCTGGCTTCATCCCCCCTACCTCAAGCGCTTCACACAAGAAGACCAACCGCGAGTATGCGATTGACTGTATAATATAGACAAAAAAATCATTGCCCTCGGCTATATTCCTTTTGTTAAGCAACGATCGACCACTGAGGTCGGTGGTTAGTTTTTTCCGTCGCTATTCGAATAGGCAAGCGCTTGGTAGATAATAGAGAATGCGTACTTTGCTGTCTAAATTTTTCTCAGTATTGCATTAGTATGTGGGTATTCAAGTCGTCGCTCCGAAATAGCTATTTAGCCACCAATCCCAAAGTCTTAACGCAAACACTCCTAAAGCAGAAAAATCTCACACGTTTTACAAGTAAGAGCAGATATCTGCACATGCTGGCGAAGGAAGTGAGCCCTTCAATGGGTCCGGAGTATGTGATGCTGGTGAGAAACCCCTACAAACGCCTTGAATCATTCTTCAAGGAGAAGCTGCGTCAAAAAGTTAAAATGGTATTTGATGACGATCCGTACATCCTGAAACGGCACCAGGAGGTTTTTTATAGTTATTTGAAAATCAAATCGTCAGATCCATTGGAGGTTAAAGCAGCGGCTCTGCTGAAGCTAACGTTCAAGGAATTTATCATGAACGTTAGAGATGTTTATAAAATCGAAGACCATATCTCACCACAGACACTCAACTTTTCACGAAGCTTAATGGGCGTCAACAGGGTAATGCGTATGAACAAGTATGTTCATCTTGAAAACGCAGACGAGATGAAGTGGCTGGCGGATTATTTTAAACTTGATCTGTCAATACGGATCAACACCACTCATGAGATCGACGATGCAATTGAATGGGATGATGAAAGTATCTCGGTCGTTAAAGAGATTTTCCGGAAGGACTTTGATACGTTCAGTTACAGCGTTGAGCCTGATGCATAAGGTATAGGGTATAAGGTAAAAGGTATGAGGTATAAGTGCAGATTTCTAACTACAACGGCGACGACTCCAACTCTTCATTGATCTGTTTCACCACACTATCGATCTCCGTTGCCTGGTCTTCCATTTTGGTCATGAAGAAATTGTAGTCTGGATTAGGATCCAGTTTATGGATGTTGATCAAGCCCAGCAGGCGGGCGACGGGGCCCCGAAGGTGGTGGGCGTTGCTGTAGGTATACTTAAGTAACATCTGGTTTTGGGCGTGGACCTTCTCGGTGCGTTCCATTACCATACGTTCGAGGTTACGGTTCATTTCGTTAAGGCTTTCGTGGCTTTGGACGAGCTCTTCATTTTGTGCTTCGATCTCGTTGGCTTTGCTGATAAGTTCGACGTTGGCTAACCGCAGCGCAAAGTTGATCTGGTCATAGCGCGACTTTAATATTATCGTACAATAGCTGAGAATAAAATAAAGCACAGCATACGTTATGGCTACGGTGATTACTTCGCTCGGGTCCGGTGACACCCGGAGAGACGGAACTTTCACCTGGATGAGGAAAACGCCCAGTATACATGCGCCCGTCACCACGTGCATCGCCCACATAAACCTTCCGGAAAGGAGTATGGAGAATAAAAATCCGACAATCATGATCACCGACATGGAGGTAGTGGTGTTGATAGGTACAACGAGGCATTGATAAACCATGGCTGCAAGTGTCACGCAACAAACTATCAGCACGGAAGCAGTATAGAATCTCTTCATCAACGCAAACGATAGCAGGCACGATGTCAACATCACTGTATCGATTATGATGGACAGGGTATCCTGAAAATAGATCAATACATCGGTGATGAGGATAAGTAGTATACCTCCCAGAATGATTCTCAAGAGGTTACGAAGGAAAATTCGTTCAATACTCGGTGCGTCGCCCATAATTGTGAATAGTACAGTTGGTGATGCAAGGTACGGGAAAATTGTGATAGGGTACATTCATCAAGCCACGTCCGAGGCGTCCCACGTCCTTGAAGCAATCACCATATAATGAAATGCGTGCACAGGTGTGGGGCGTGGGTGTGGGTCTTCACCGCAGGGGCACAGGGAGCGCAGGGTTACGCAGGGACGATAAATATTATGTTGTATGGTTTTCCGGAGAGAGCTTCCTTTTGTTAGGTAGTTCAAATTGGTAAATTAAATCATTATGAAAGATGTAGTTTCAAAACGTGAGAGCCTAAATGAGTTGGGATTAAAAATTCTTAAAGCATCAATCAGTGTTCATAGCGAAATGGGACCGGGGCTACTTGAGAGTGTTTACCAGCATTGTATGGTCAGAGAGCTACAATTGAAGGGAGTATCTGTTGCTCAAACAGTACCTGTACCTTTATCGTACAAGGGAGAACCTCTTAATAAAGACTATATTATTGATCTGCTGGTTGAAGAAGAGATAATAATCGAACTAAAGTCGGTCGATGGATTATTGCCAATTCATGAAGCACAACTCCTGAGCTACCTCAAACTGGCAAACAAACAACTTGGCTATCTGATCAATTTCAATGTCCCCTTAATCAAACAAGGATTTAAGCGATTCGTCAATGGTTTTTAACCCCTGCGAAACCCTGGTGTGGGTGTGCGCGAGTGTGTGGGTCTTCACCGCAGGGACGCAATGGACGCAGGGTTACGCAGAGAGTATTTACCAGCGGCATTTACCCAGCGAAACCCTGCGTTCCCAGCGCCCCTGCGGTGAAAAAGGCCGCCTTGAAACTAATTGTTATTCATGGAAATTATACACCCTGAACCCACCCTGCTTCAACACGTTCTCGCCGCGCATCAGTTCGATGTCGGCGTCGACCATTTCGCGAAGAAGGGCATTGACGTCATATTTAGGAACCCATCCTAATATTGATTTCGATTTTGTTGGATCACCCAACAAAAGATCAACTTCTGTAGGACGGAAGTAACGGGGATCGATGGCGATAACTTCCTGCCCTGGCTTCAGGCAGCAACCTTCAAAAACATCGCTAACTGACTCGACAATACCCACCTCATCAACACCCTTTCCTTTGAAACTGATCTTTGCACCAACGTGCGCAAAGGCCCGGATGAGGAACTCGCGTACGGATGTTGTTTCTCCTGTAGCAATTACATAGTCATCCGGCTTCGGTTGCTGGAGGATAAGGTACATTGCTTCGATATAGTCGCGGGCATGTCCCCAGTCGCGTTTGGAGTCGATGTTACCCATGTATACTTTTTGTTGCAACCCGAGGACCATACGTGCTACCGCTCTTGTGATCTTCCGTGATACGAAGGTTTCACCGCGCAAGGGCGATTCGTGATTGAAGAGAATTCCGTTACACGCGTACATGTCGTATGCCTCGCGATAGTTAACCGTGATCCAATAACCGTACAACTTTGCCACCGCATAGGGTGACCGTGGATAAAATGGTGTCTTTTCTGATTGGGGAATCTCCTGAACTTTGCCATAAAGTTCGGAGGTCGAAGCCTGGTAAATCCTTGTTTTTTGACTCAAGCCAAGCAAACGCACAGCTTCAAGTATGCGGAGTGTTCCTATTGCGTCAGTGTTAGCCACGTATTCAGGCATATCAAAGCTCACGCGCACGTGGCTCATAGCCCCCAGGTTATATATTTCCTCAGGCTGAATTTCCTGGATTAAGCGTATAAGGTTAGTGGAGTCCGTGAGGTCACCGTAGTGCAGCTTCAGTCGC
>DATHIE010000192.1:0-6073 GCA_035316905.1 Chryseolinea sp.
CAGGTATAGCTACATAGTTGCAAAGAAAACCTCAGTGTCATAACAGTGTCGCCCGGGTTTCCCGGGGACGCTGCGTGTTCGTGGACTGAATGATTTTCGCGGATCGCCTCCCGGCCTGAGTTCTCGTGGCGATGACTACCCATCAACTTACTTTCCCCGTAGAAGTTCACTTCATTGATTATGATCTGCCGTCAGTTCCATCACCTTATCGGAAAAGCGGTATACGTCCAGTGGCGCGTTGCACAAGATCACAAAAAAGAATTTCCTTTCAGGTATAGCTACATAGTTGCAAAGAAAACCTCCCTGGCTTCCCGTATGGCCTACGATCTTTTCTCCGTTGGGTGTAACCCCAATGAACCATGACCAGCCTATCATGGGTGAGTATAATTCCCCCGTTTCCCCATGTTTAAACCATGACCAGTTTGCCGTAAATGGCTGTGTGCCCTTCCAGTTATCGAATCGTTTTGCTGTGCGTGACACTTCAACAGTTTCCTTCGGGAGGAACGTAGAATTCCAGATTGCTCGTTCGTATAGAGCAAGCTCTTCAACGGAGCTCCACACGCCGCCGTTTCCTGCAGCCGCAAAGGTCGGTTCCTCACCATAGTCGTCTTCGGTCCATTGGCCTTTGTTCATTACGTAAGCATGACTAACCCCGGTTTCAGGGTGTGGGCCATCCGTTATGGTACTCTCTTGCATCCCGGTTATCTTGAAAATGTTCGTTGAAATAAACTGTTGCCATTTCATTCCGCTTGCTTTCTCGATGATGAGGGCCAGTCCATTGTATGCCGGATTTGAGTACTCGAACTGTGAACCCGGTTCGAACAGAAGAGAATCGGTTTTGGTTATTGGATACCAGTTTTCAGCGTCCTTAGCACTTAGATAGAATACTGTATCGCTAGCTACATCCCTGATGTCGGGTAGGCCAGACGTATGCGTAAGCAAATGTTTGATCTTGACTCTTTGGGCGATGGATCGATCCCTGAATTCAGGGAAGTATTTGATAATACTGTCTTCCAGTGAAAGTTTTCCCTGTTCAGCGAGCAACAGGATACCGTTAGCGACGAATGTTTTTGATATGGATCCAAGATTGAACAGGGTGTTCGTTGTGATTGATTCACTCGTTTCCAGGTTTGCAAGTCCGTAACCTTTAGAGAAGACAATGCTATCATCGATCACAACCAGCACGGCTCCTCCCGGTTCTTGTGGATTGAATTCCCCACTAAAGAAGTTGTCCAGCGCGGTCTCGAGACTTTGGTTTTCAGTGCTTTTTGTCGAGCAACCGACCAGAACGAGAAAAACTACGTATAAAAAAATAGGTTTCATGTATCAAAGTAATATCATTTTGACGTTGTGTTAAACGATTATAATGAGTCTCTTTACTTTTTGTATAAAGGAACGTTACCTTTCGAGATAATATGGACCCTCATCCTATCATCGTCACACCATCCGGTAATGGGCAATTGCGCCCATACGATTTGACTTTAAACAACCATAACTCGATTTAACTCAGATGTCAAAGGGCATTTCAATAATCCAACGTCCCAGGCGAAACCGTAAGACCACTGCAATCCGCGCTATCCTTGAGGAAACAAAAGTAACGACTGATGACCTCATCTTTCCTCTTTTTCTAATCGATGGGAAAAATACGAAAACTGAGGTTGGTTCAATGCCCGGTATTTTCAGGCTGTCTGTCGATTTAATGTTGAAAGAAATAGAGGAATGTTTGAAGCTTGGTATTAACGTATTCGATGTGTTCCCGGCGGTAGAAGATCAATGGAAGGACAAGACCGCTACCAAAAGTTACGATCCCGGTTTTTTTTATCTGAAGGCTTTACGGCAAATCAAAAAGGAATTTCCAGAAGCCTGCATCATGACGGATGTTGCTATGGATCCATACAGCTCAGACGGACATGATGGTCTGGTGAAGGATGGAAAGATCCTGAATGATGAGACCCTTGATATATTAGGACGAATGGCATTGGCACAAGCGGAGACAGGCATTGATATCCTTGGACCTTCCGACATGATGGATGGCCGGGTAGGTTTTATCCGGAACGTATTGGACACAAATGGATTTACGGATGTGTCAATCATGAGCTATACTGCCAAGTATGCCAGTGCGTTCTATAATCCATTCCGCGATGCATTGGATTCAGCTCCTAAGTTTGGTGATAAAAAAACGTATCAGATGAATCCTGCCAATCGTAGAGAAGCGCTAAGAGAGGCGCAGCTTGACGAAAACGAAGGCGCAGATTTCCTGATGGTCAAACCTGCGCTGGCGTATCTGGATATAATACGATTGCTAAAAGATAATTCTTCGCTGCCTATAGCGGCATACAACGTGAGCGGTGAATACTCTATGATTAAGGCAGCCGCTGAAAAGGGCTGGTTGGACGGTGAACGAGTGATGAAAGAAATATTGCTCAGCATCAAAAGATCAGGGGCAGATGTGATCTTAACATACTTTGCAAAGGAATTTGCTCGTGTAATTGCTTCTAATAAATGAGGTATATGTCTGGCAGGTCTTTCCTGTTTGTGGTCTTTTTATTGACAAACCTTTCCTGTTTTGCCCAGTCCGTTGATTTGGATGGATTCGGGAGGATCGAGGTAAAGGGGCGGCTGGGGTACGTTCGCGATGCCGACAAAAAATTGACCGTCGAGGATGTCAAAGACATGACGTTCGCTGCAGGTGATTCAGATTCTCCGAACCTTGGATTCGACCGTTCTGCACATTGGTTCAAGATCAATGTCACGAATACGTTGGAAGCAACGCAATGGTTACTGGAAGTCGCGTACGCGCCGCTGGATCAAATTGATTTCTATTTACAGAATTCTGACGGGAGTGTCTTACATAAAGTTTCCGGCGATCACTATCCGATTGCTGACCGGGATCTGCAACATCGCCAGCCCATTTTCGCATTTGAAATCCTGCCTGGGGAATCGAAGACGATTTATCTGCGTGTACAAAGCATTTCATCGGTGCAGGTGCCTATCACCTTCTGGAACCGCGATGCTTTCCTGAAAACTTCGTACAAGGTCCAGTTATTTAATGGCCTGTTCTACGGCTCGATGCTACTGATGATACTCTATCAGTTGTTCCTCTTCTTTTCGATTCGCGATAAAATCACATTTTACTACGTGCTAACGTTGCTGACGATGGTCAACGTCGTAGCCTTCTTCCAGGGATATTCTTTTCTTTATGTCTATCCAAAATATCCTCAGTTCAATGACATATTAGCTATGGTCACCGGACCGTTGTTTGTGGTTTGTTCCACCTTGCTGACTCGCGCTTTCTTAAACGTCCGCCATTTTAGCAAGCTGCTCGATAATTTGTTGCTCGGAAATATGTTTGCTGACCTCGGGGTTGTCGTGATCATGACCATTTTCTTTAGGCAGATATCTTTCGAATACCACAATTACCTAATTCTCCTTCACTGCCTTATCGCGTTAACGTGCGCAGGATATTGTTTCTATAGAAACTACAGACCGGCAAGGTATTACCTGATTGCATGGTTTACGCCTCTCGTTGCTGGAGTCATTTTTACAATCAGCAGCGTAGGCTTTATGCCAGGCCATCTTAGCACTAACTACACTGGGCTGATGGCGGGATGTATACTCCAGATGTTGTTTATCTCCTTTGCACTTGGCGATCGGTGGAGAACGTTGGAAAAGGAAAACCGTCTCGCTAAAGAGCTGGAGTTCCGCCGTGAGCAGGAAGAAAAAGAAAGGCTTGAGGATGAAGTAGAACTTCGGACTAATGAAATAAAAAAACAGAACATACAACTTGAGGAAGTAAACCATGTAAAGGACAAACTATTTTCGGTTGTCTCTCACGATATCAAAGGTCCGCTAAGCTCATTGCATCTCGCACTTACCCTTGCAAAATCGGGTGCTTTGAGCTCCGAAGAGTTTCAGGAGTTGACGGCCAGTCTTGAATTGAGGCTGTCGCAGACGTCAGAGTTCATTGATAACCTACTGCAATGGGCGAAGCTTCAGATGAGAGGAGAGACGTTTGAACCTGATAAGCTTGACGTTTCAGCACTCGCACGGGAATCGGTGCGCTTGCTTGAGTCGGAATGTACTCAAAAGAAAATCACTTTGAAGAACAATCTGCAAGGCGGCTTCAACGGATATGCTGATTTAAACATGATGCGTTCTGTGATCCGCAACTTGCTGACAAATGCAATCAAGTTCACTCTACCGAATGGAACGATAACTATTAATGCATATCGTCTCGATGCCAAGATCGTTATTTCGGTTTCAGATACAGGGGTGGGAATTCCACCAGCGAACCGAGAACGGCTATTTACGCTCACCAGCATCACCACGGAAGGAACTCACAACGAAAAAGGAACAGGTCTGGGGCTTTTGCTATGCCGGGAATTCGTGGAAAAGAATAGTGGAAGAATCTGGGTCGAGTCCGAGCCGGGAAAAGGCACAACCTTCTTCTTCTCAATACCTGTTTACGCTGACGGAGTGATGGCAGCGGCCGGCGGTAAGGGATGAGTCGCCGATAAATTCAGAATCTAATTCGAGGTAGTGTAGCTTTAGGGCAAAAATTCGCTCGCCCGCGTTATAGTATGCAATACAGGATAGATCTTTTTGCTGTATTTATTTTTCTGGGCGTCGTGCAGGGACTTTTTCTGTTGGCCTTCTTTCTTTCCAGGGAGAATCGGAAATCAAAAGCGAATTTATTTCATGGGTTGATGCTGTTGAGCATTGTCGCTTGTCTCACGGAGATATTTTTGATGTACACTGGCTACATCGTCCATTGCCTGTATCTGGTAGACTTCTCCGAAGCCTTTGGTGTGGCTATCGGACCCTGTTTTTATCTTTTGGTTTTGAGCATAGTAAACGGCTCAATTGATCGTAAAAACTACTTGCACCTGGCCATTCCGATAATCTATTTATTTCTCCAATTGCCATTTCTGATCCTTCCAGAGGATGCAAAATATAATGCATGGATCGGAACGTATCACCCCGACTGGGATTATCGTTCATTCGACTATACATACGATCCGCGTTTATTCTGGGTGACTGATCACTGTACTGAATTTACCATTATGTGCTTGCTGACGTATGGTGCATTAGGAATGATAGAGATCTTCAAAGCGTTCAGAAAGAAAAAGGAATCTTTCTTGCGTCCGTCCAATCCAGTCCTTAAGACTTTGCGATGGGAAGTATTTCAAATTGTCTCTGCAACCGTGGGTATTCTCGTGGTGAAACTATTTCACGAAGAAGATACGGGAGATCACCTCTTTGCTGCCTATATAACAGTTACGATCTATTTGGGCAGCGTGAGAATAATGAACGACTCGGGTTTTTTCAGACGGCCCTCATTATCTGAGCCTCAGAAATACCGAACATCAGCCGTTACGTTGGATACACAAAATGAACTGCTTGGGAAATTAAAAAGAGCAATGACCGAAACAAAGCCGTTTGTCAGACCCGATTTCTCTTTACCCGAATTGGCTCGTATGCTGGGCACTTCAGTTCACACCTTGTCGCAAGTTATTAACGATGGCTTAGGGAAGAATTTTTTTGAGATGACCGCCGAGTACAGAATAGAGGAAGCAAAGTTCCTATTAAAGTCACAACCGAACATAAAAGTTGAGGAGATCGCCGGACAGGTCGGATACAATTCAAAGTCTTCTTTCAACACATCGTTCAAAAAAATTGCAGGCAAGACACCTTCGGAATTCAGAGCCACCCCTAAATCCCCTTGAGGGGACTTGAAATGCATTTCTTTTTTTTATCCTTACTGCACTTGAGTGTTGATTGTTGATTTATTGAGTGTTGAGTGTTCGGAGGCGACTGGCTTGCCGGTATAGCGACTGCCTTGCAGCGAAACACTCAATATTCAACACTCAATAAGTCAACACTCAGGGGTTGTTTACATGAATCGATGCAAATGCTAACTATTCCCCCTGGAGGGGTCCTAGTCTATGCACACATTTATCCTGACAGGGTTCGATTAACTTTGATATAGTTTTGAAGAACGATCCATCCTTTGAGCATTGTAATGGGACCAGGCGGATCTTTATCTTCAGGCTTCCAGTCACCTAATCTGGCG
>DATHIE010000193.1:0-8641 GCA_035316905.1 Chryseolinea sp.
TTTCAAATAGTCAGATCATATTATTAACGGATTCTGTGACGAGGCCAAATGGTATTGCTTTGTTCCCTGGAGAAAAAACGCTGATCGTTGCAAACTCTGATCCGGCGAAAGCGGTTTGGTACGCCTTCGACCTGAATGAGAATGATTCAATCACCAGTGGCCGCGTGTTTTATGATGCAACGCAAAATACAAACGAAAAAGGATCACCCGACGGATTGAAGATCGACAAAGCAGGCAACGTATTCGCTACCGGCCCGGGCGGTGTGTGGATTTTCAGTAAGGAAGGAAACCTTTTGGGAAAAATTAAGATTCCCGAAGCAACATCAAACTGTGCGCTTTCTCCCGACGAAAAAACACTCTATATCACAGCCGACATGTACGTGGTAAGAGTAAAACTAAGGAGCTGATGACTTTTTCTTTTATAGACGTACTTGGGTGGGTCGGATCGCTATGCGTGATCATCGCATACGGATTAAATAGTTATCAAAAGCTCAGGTCCGATTCACTCATCTTTTACGCGTTGAATATTATCGGGGGAATTTTTTTGATCATCTACTCCAATTACAAGGAAGCTTATGCTGTTATATTCATAAATGTTGTTTGGGTGATTATTGCAGTTCCCGCGATGCTTAGAGTGTTTTTTAAGTCGAAAGGCACCTGATTTTGTTTACTTCTTAACGGCCGGCAGGTTTAAAATGAAAGAATCACTTATCACCATAAGGGTTCAACGATGGGTTGCTATTGTTTCCGTCGCTCTGCTCACCGTGAAGTTTTTTGCCTATTTTCTCACGCATTCGGTTGCCATACTTACTGATGCTTTTGAAAGTATCGTCAATGTTGTGGCGGGTTTCCTTGGACTTTACAGCCTTATCCTTTCGGCTAAACCGCGTGATGCGGATCATCCGTATGGCCACGGGAAAGTTGAATTCCTTTCCGCGGCCCTGGAAGGAAGTATGGTTGCACTGGCAGCGGTGCTTATCGTTTACAAAGCAATCGTCAACCTCATAACCCCGCAACAGATTCACGAGCTTGATTGGGGACTAATTCTAATCTCAGCAACGGCGATCATTAATTACGTAATGGGGTGGTTCTGCATTCGTACAGCGAAACAAAATAATAGTGTCGCTCTTGTCGCGAGCGGCAAGCACCTGCAATCCGATACGTATACGACACTTGCCATCATTGCCGGCCTTGGCCTCATCTACATCACAAACATTCTATGGATTGACAGCGTAGTGGCTATTTTAATGAGCTGCTTTATCTTGTACACAGGCTACAAGATCTTACGAACTTCAATCGCCGGAATAATGGACGAATCTGATCAGGAACTGCTGACGCGATTGGTTGAATTATTAAACAGAGAGCGGTCGGAGGATTGGATCGACCTACATAACCTGCGCGTTATAAAATATGGAAGTACCCTTCACCTGGATTGTCACCTAACACTGCCATGGTATCTGAACGTATACGAAGCCCATAACAGAATAAAAATTCTTGAGAAGTTAATTCAAAGGGAATTTGGTGATTCGATTGAGGTATTCGTTCACATCGACGCTTGCAGGGACTTCTCTTGCAACATTTGCGAAAAGGATTGCAATGAGCGAAAGCATCCTTTAGTAAAAAGGATTAAATGGTCGGTCGTCAACATCTCAAGCAACAAAATGCACGATACTCAATCCTGATGATCAACCTATCTCAATCACCACGTCGTCCGTAAGCGGATGGCCCACACAGGTCAACACGTAACCTTCAGCTCTTTCAGACTGCGACAAACCCTCCTCCTCATCCAGCTTTACCTTTCCGGATAAAGCTTTGCCACGACATGCTGTACATAATCCGCTTTGGCATGAGTACGGCAGATCAATTCCCTGATCCAACGCAGTTTCAAGAATAGCTTTGTTCGGTGGGACGGTAACTTTAAATTCCTGGCCATCATATCGAATGGTGACGACGCGATCTTTCAATTCTGAGGACTCGGTTGCAGCTTCCTTTTTTGTGTCTTTGTCAATCGTCCCCTGTACAAAACTTTCCTTAAAGATTTTGTCCTTGGGAATGCTTCTCGCAGCGAGCAACGTATCGACGTTCTTCATCATGCCCTCCGGTCCACACATAAGATACGTCGTGCGTTCCATACCCCAGTCTGGTATTCGTTCCACCAACTTCGACAACATGTCGTGATTCAGTAAGCCGGAATAGCCCTGCCAGTTCATTGGCGCATTGTCCAGCACATGGATCACGTGAAGCCGACCTTCATCAAGTGTCTGCAATCTGTCCAACTCGTTCTTGAAAATAATACTATCGATATCGCGATTACAATAGATCAACGAGCAAATACTATCCGGCTCCTCTGAAAGAATGCTTTTAATTATTGACATCATCGGGGTAATACCAGAGCCACCCGCAAACATTATGATATGGCGTTTATTTCCTTTGTGATAATCTGTTGTGAATTGGCCCATAGGTTCCATCACCTTAAGCTTCATTCCTTTTTTCAGATTATCGGGAAGCCAATTAGACATCAATCCATCGTCTACCCTCTTTACCATGACAGCCAGATCCTTATCAACAAATGGCGAGCTGCACAGCGAATAAGCCCGCCGTATTTCCTTACCCTGTACTGCTGTTATTAGTGTCAGGAACTGACCGGATTTATAAATAATGTTTCCTGCCGCAGGGTTCTCGAATACGATAGAAATAGCCTCCTTCGTCTCCTGAATAACATCCTTGACGGTCAGATCATGATACTTGGGGCCGCTATGGCTCTCTTCCTTTTTCTCTCCTTTATCAGATTTCTTAAAAAAACTAAAGGCCATGATTGTTAAATAACAAAGTTCACTGGTATCCTGTTCTACGCGTTGCAAGATAAGGAATGTGGAAATAGGGAAATAGGGAAATAGGGAGATAAGGAGGTAAGGAAATATGGAATTGGCAGACAGTTGGGCGATTGGGGCCCTTATCACCCTATTGCCTTATCACCTTATTACCTCATGCCGATTTTGGGTTGTTGCTCGAAGGGATTAATTTTGGACCTTAACAACGCCTGACCGTGCATTTAAATCCCCTTACTGCTATATCGCCCGTCGATGGCCGGTATTTTGAAACAGTCAAACCCTTAACTCCTTACTTCTCGGAATATGGTCTGATTCGCTATCGAGTGCAGGTTGAAATAGAGTACTTTATTTCCTTATCCGGCATGGTGGCTGAGCTCGAAGACCTCCCTGTTCACCGGCTTGGCGATCTCAGGAAAATTTACAAGAATTTTACAGAAGCGCACGCTACCGAAGTTAAGGAAATTGAAAAGATCACGAACCACGATGTAAAAGCCGTAGAGTATTACATTAAAAAACAACTTGAAAAACTGGGCCTCAGCGACTTCAAGGAGTTTATCCATTTTGGCCTCACCTCCCAGGATATAAATAACACTTCGATACCGTTATTGTTAAAAGAGTTTCTTGAGCACGAGTACTTTGCTTTAGTGAACATACTCTTGAGCAAGTTGAATGGTTATGCAAAAGAATGGAAAGACATTCCGATGTTGGCACACACGCATGGTCAACCAGCGACACCCACGAGGTTAGGAAAAGAGATCATGGTATTCGCAGCAAGGTTGGAAAAACAGCTGCAGCAGCTAAGGTCAATACCTCATTCAGCAAAGTTCGGTGGTGCAACGGGAAATCTCAACGCACATCACGCCGCTTATCCTTCTACTGACTGGAATCAATTTGCTGATGAGTTCTGTCAACATTTGGGTTTATTAAGGAGTTATCCAACCACCCAAATTGAACACTATGACAATCTTGCGGCGATGTTTGATGCGCTCAAGAGGATCAACACCGTGTTGATCGACTTTAGCCGTGATGTATGGCAGTATATTTCCATGGAATACTTTAAGCAAAAGATCAAGGAGGGTGAGGTTGGATCATCGGCAATGCCGCATAAAGTAAACCCTATTGACTTTGAAAACGCAGAGGGCAATCTTGGATTTGCCAATGCGATCTTTGAATACTTGTCAGGCAAACTTCCAATTTCGCGTTTGCAGCGTGACCTTACGGACTCTACTGTTCTTCGAAACATCGGTGTCCCTCTCGCCCATTCTTTCGTGGCATTACAGTCGTTACTGAAGGGATTGTCAAAACTTGAGTTGAATGAAAGCGCTATACATCGCGACCTGGATAACAATTGGGCGGTTGTTGCGGAAGGCATCCAGACCATTCTCCGAAAAGAAGGTTATCCAAATCCTTACGAGGCGCTGAAGGAGCTTACTCGCAACAACAACAAAATAACGAAGGAAAGCCTCGCCATATTTATTGACGGCCTGACTGTTAAAGATGCGGTAAAGGCAAGATTGAAGGAACTGACGCCATTCAATTATACTGGTATCTAAAGCCCCTAAATCCCCTGAAGGGGACTTGAAATGCAAGTGCTAAAAACTTTTATCTCGTGGCTTTGTGATTAACACACTTCTAAACATGCCCACGATTAACGGTTCACGGTTTCAACCAGACGAATAGAAGCCGAGTTAATGCAAAACCGGAGGCCGGTCGGCCGTGGACCGTCGGCGAATACGTGTCCAAGGTGACCGTCGCGCACATTGCACATTACTTCTACCCGTGTCATTCCAAAGCTCTCGTCAGCCTCATATTTGATAACATTATCTTTGACAGGCTCGGTAAAACTTGGCCAGCCAGTGCCTGATTCGAATTTCTGTGTACTATCGAACAACGGTGTGTCACAACAACGGCACGCATAGAGGCCCGGCTTATGCGCTTCGCAATACTCACCGGTGAACGGTCTCTCTGTTCCCTTTTTTCGCGTGATCCGAAATTCTTCAGGAGTGAGGACCTTCAACCATTCCTCATCAGTTTTTTCAACGCGTCTGTCCGGTGCTGGACTTCCTTTTTTGGATAAATTCAGAACGTCTGTCCATCTCATAGCCGTTATCTTTTGGTTAAATTGGTCTGTTCGTTACTTCAACAGTTTTTTGCACACCATAAGTTCACAAAGAGTTAGAAGTTCGAAGTTCGAATTTAGAATTTAGAATTTAGTAGTTGCCGGCTCGACGCAACACGCCAATGCTCGTCCACTCTCGCACCCTGGCCATAACTCAAAAATCATAAATCACAAATCATAAAATCACAAATCATAAATCATAAATCTACCTGCCTGGTCGAATGGCGAATAATAAGGTCTGTTTTCAATACTGCAGTAACAGGTTCGAAATGCTCGGGGTCCTGACGCTGTTCAATGAATAATTCTATGGCTTTTTTACCCATCGCATGTGAAGGCTGAGAAATCGTGGTGAGAGATGGTTCAATAAAGCGAGAAACAGGTTCGTTCGTAAACCCGATAACGGAAATTTCGTCGGGAATAGCAATCATTTTGCTTTTCAGGATCTGCAGCGTAGTGACAGCTATTGGGTCATTAAAGCAAAAAAATGCATCCGGTCTTTCATTGGAGGATAGTGCTAACAGTCGGGTCACCTGTATCGCCGGATCGTCATGAAGCTCATGGCAATGAACTATTAGTTGATCATTATCCCCCAGTCCATATTGTCGCAGCGCATCGAGATATCCTTTCTTTCGCTGATTACTTATATAAAAACTAGTAGGCCCACCGATATACGCTATTCTTTTACACCCTGTCTTGACAAGATGTTCGACGGCCTTAAACGCTCCGTCATGATCGTCAACCACTACTTTTGAAACCGGCAAAGATTCGCTCACCCTGTCGAACAAAACAACAGGTATGTCTTTGTCCACCAATTGTTGGATGTGCCTGACGTCGTCCGTCTGACTCGACATCGAGATGAGCATGCCATCGACCCGGTTTGAAGCGAGCATGTGGACGTTCTGTTTTTCAGTTTCGTATGATTCCAACGATTGACAAATCATTATGCTATACCCATGCCGTGATGCTTCCTCCTGTATTCCGCTAATGACGGAAGAAAAAAAGTGCAGCGCGATTTCCGGTACGATGATCCCCAGTGTATTCGTGCGTTTAATACGAAGGCTTTGCGCGACGCGGTTAGGTTCATAGTTCAGCCGCGTTGCCATTTCCTCGACCGCTTTTTTAGTCGCAGGATTCACATCTGCCACTCCGCGAAGTGCGCGTGATACTGTGGAGATGGAAATATTAAGCTTGATTGCAATATCCCTTATGGTCGCTTCAGTGTTCTTCATCAAATGCCTATTCAGTTCTGTATTCTCCACCAACCCTCAGGATCGGCGGGGTGGCCCAAATTTATAAAATGATAACGTTGCCGGAATCGTTTTTTTGCAACTTGTGATAAAAATTGCACCGATGCGTCAATCGCTGTGTGTATTTTCGAAGCTAATCGTCAATAAATTGTTTGGGTTAAAAATTGACTGAAAAAGATAGTACGCAGAGCCGCGGATTTGTCCTGGCTCTGCCTATCTTGAAGGTGTTTTTTCTCGCATATAATGTATGAGCCATGCAGAAGCGATGAAGGCGAACGACCTGAGCCGAAAAACTCGCGCAAATCTTGTTCGCAATAAATTCCTGGATCTTCACAATCAGGAACCACTGCTGGTCCGCTCGCCCGGTCGTATTAACCTGATCGGAGAACATACCGACTACAATGATGGTTTTGTAATGCCCGCGGCCATCGATCGCGACATTGTTTTTGCCGTGGGGTTATCGGAAGAGGCCCATTCTACCCTATTCTCAATCCGACACAATGAGCTTATCCCGTTTGACATCAGCCAGCCGGATAAAGTCGCCGAAGCGCTATGGCCAAATTATCTGTTGGGTGTTGCCCGAAGATTTCTCGACCGCGGATTTCAGTTGAAGAACATTCATTGTGTTGTCGGAGGGGATGTCCCGACAGGTGCAGGATTATCATCCTCTGCGGCACTGGAGTGTGGGTTTGCGTTTGCATTGGATCAATTGCACTCATTTAACACACCTAAGCTCGAACTTATCCATATCGCTCAATGGGCCGAGCATAATTATGTAGGTGTGAAATGTGGTATCATGGATCAATTCTCCAGTATGATGGGAGCGGACGGCCAGGCATTTGTGCTCGATTGCCGTTCCCTATCGTACCATTATTTCCCCGTGGATCTGAAAGATTACTCCATTGTTCTTTGTGATACAATGGTCAAGCATTCTTTGGCGGATTCTGCCTACAACAAACGGCGGGAGGAGTGTGAACAGGGCGTCTCAATTCTAAGATCGCACTTTCCCGAGGTAAAAAGCCTTCGCGATGTATCAGTCGATATGATCGAGGGCCATCGTAGCGAACTTTCTGAAAAAGTATATAATCGTTGCACGTACATCGTAGCAGAGAACAAGCGTGTACTTGATGCTTCAGAAGATTTGAAAAAGGGCGACATGAAATCCTTTGGAAAAAAAATGTATGCGACCCACGATGGTCTGTCACGACTCTATGAAGTGAGTTGTCCGGAACTTGATTTCCTAGTGGATGAGGCAAAAAAGCTGGACTACGTGGCCGGTGCACGTATGATGGGCGGAGGATTCGGCGGATGTACGATCAATCTTGTCGCAAAGAAAAAAGTAGATTCTTTCATAGCCACCTTACGGGATGCCTATGTGAAGAATTTCAATCACGAAATGAGCGCATACATTGTCGCCATCAGAAACGGCACAAGTGTCCTTAATCCGTCTGACCTGGCCGTCAACACTATTCTTTGATTTATCAGGATCCGTTGCTCTTAATCAAAAAGTATTAGTGCATTATTCAGGGAATATGATATTTTAGTGTCCATGACCACACACATCCACGGATAACGATTAACGGATAACGGATACTCAATCGATGACACAACAACTACAACATGAAAAAATACATCCTCCACAGTACGTTGGTACTGATCAGCATACTTTTATTGGCTTCCTGCAAACCTAAACCGGAACAGGCCGTGACGACCGAACCCGACTCAGCGCAGATAGCGACAATAAACGAATCTCCTTTTGGTAATTTGCCGGATGGCACAGCCGTAACGTTGTACACGTTCAGGAATGCTCAAGGCACTGAGATGAAGGTCATAAATTATGGAGGCTACATTACCTCATTAAAGACAAAAGATCGCTCCGGTGTGATCGAAGATGTCGTCCTTGGTTATGATTCCTTAGCGGGATACCTAAAAGCACCTTCATTCTTCGGATGCATAGTAGGCAGATATGGCAACAGGATTGCCAAAGGTCAGTTCAAGCTGGACGGTAAGACTTATACCCTGGTTAAGAACAACGATCAAAATCACCTCCACGGCGGAACAAAAGGGTTCGATAAGGTTATGTGGCAAGGAATACCATCGACGTCGGCTGACGGAGCCTCGTTAAAACTGACCTATCTCAGTAAAGATATGGAGGAAGGGTATCCGGGTAACCTTCAGGTTACAGTAACATACACACTAACCAACGACAACGAGGTAAAGATAGATTACGAGGCCACGACGGATAAGAAGACTGTGCTCAACCTCACTAATCACAGCTATTTCAATTTGTCAGGGAACACTAAACGAAACATCCTCGATCACAAACTTTCGCTGGCGGCCTCGAAGTTTCTTCCGGTCGATCCAACTCTTATTCCGACGGGGGAGCTCAAAGACGTGAAGGGCACTCCATTTGATTTCACAAAACCTGAAGTTGTAGGAAAACG